>NZ_JAAVJL010000001.1:1980000-2280000 GCF_012863495.1 Pseudanabaena yagii GIHE-NHR1 | reverse complement strand
CTCCAAACCTGTAGCGATCGCTGCGCGATCGCCACAGATTCGGGGGGATATTCACGAAGTTACATTTTTTATCTAAACGAAAGAAAGTGCTAACCGTAACAATCGCTAACTGTTAAGATGCAAGTAGCAGTTACGACAGCAGCAATCCATGACATTAACGTACGAAAAGACCTTAGCAGATTCGGTCAGAGCAGATTTTGATATTTTGAATCAAGAGGTTAACGGCAAACCCCTCATTTATTTTGATAATGCCGCCAGTTCGCAAAAGCCTAAAGCGGTGCTAAATGCTTGGAAATATTACTATGAGCATGACAATGCCAATGTGCATCGGGGCGCACATACTCTCAGTGCTAGAGCCACAGATGCCTATGAAGGGGCTAGGGATAAGATCGCCAAATTTGTCAATGCTAAATCATCTCAGGAGATTATTTATACCCGTAATGCCAGCGAAGCTATTAACCTAGTTGCCTATACATGGGGCTGGGCTAATCTCAAGGCTGGAGATGAAGTAATTCTCTCGGTAATGGAACACCATAGCAATATTGTACCTTGGCAGTTAATTGCTCAGCGTACAGGTGCGGTGTTGAAGTTTTTAGAATCAACTGACGAGGGAATATTAAGCGTAGAGCAGTTTAAGTCTTTGCTGAATGCCAAAACTAAGCTCGTATCAATTGTCCATGTTTCCAATACCCTTGGCTGTGTCAATCCAGTGGAAGAGATTATTCCCTTAGCCCATGCTCAGGGGGCAAAGGTATTGCTGGATGCTTGTCAAAGCGTTCCCCATATGCCGATTGATGTTCAGGCTTTAGATTGCGATTGGTTAGTGGCTTCGGGGCATAAAATGTGTGCGCCTACGGGAATTGGATTCCTTTATGGTAAGCGGGACATATTACTAGCCATGCCTCCCTTTATGGGTGGTGGGGAAATGATTGCGGATGTATTTCTCGATCATTCTACCTATGCAGATTTACCCCACAAGTTTGAGGCAGGTACACCTGCGATTGGGGAAGCGATCGCTCTTGGTGCGGCGGTGGATTATTTAATGGCGATCGGGATGGACAAAATCCACGCTTACGAACAGGAATTAATTAATTACTTGATGGATTATCTTGTCGAGATTCCTGATATCAAAATTTATGGCCCCCGTCATCATCGTGCAGGTTTAGCAGCGTTTACGATCGCTCACGGTATTCATGCTAACGACTTATCGGCAATGCTCGATCAAGAAGGGATTGCGATCCGTTCGGGACATCACTGTACCCAGCCATTGCATCGCTTTTTAGGGATTAGTGGTTCTGCGAGAGCGAGTGTTTATTTCTATAACACCAAAGCCGAAGTCGATACCTTCGTCACTGCCCTCAAAGAAGCGATCGCCTTTTTCAAAAATGTGATGGCATAAATATATGGTCAGATTAGTCCTATTAGGCGCATCAGGTTCAGGACGCACTACCCAAGCGAAGCATCTACGCGCTTTATTAAATATTCCTGTGATCTCTACCAGCGAAATTTTGCGATCGGAGATGGCGGCAGGAACAGATTTAGGCTTAGAGGTGAAAAGCTTCATTGATGCAGGTGAGTTTGTCCCTGATCCCCTCATAATTTCGCTGATGCGATCGCGCCTAAATAAGGAAGATACTCGGCATGGATGGATTTTGGAGGGATATCCTCGCACGTCTTTCCAAGCGGAGGAGTTAGATTTTTTGCTAGATGAGTTAGGCTGTCCAATTAACCATGCAATTTATCTAGAGGCTTCGGAAGAGACGTTAATGCATCGCTCGCGATCGCGGGGTAATGCCGATGACACAATTGATGTAATTCAGAAACGAATTGAGCAATTTCTGGATTTAACCATGCCTTTATTGGAATATTACGGCTATAAACAGAAATTATTGACTGTCAATAGTGAGCATGATGTAGCCACAGTTAGTTTTCAAATAGAGCATGGCATTAACCATTTACTAAAATAGCAACTTAGAATCCATGAGTCTTAGCTCGACTACAGATAGAGCCTACTGGTTAGCATGGTCACAGGTGCGTGGCATTGGTTCTGTATTAATGAAACGCATCTATCAAGCTTTTGGCTCTATGTCTGAAGCATGGACAGCGATGCCAAGTGATCTCCAAGAAATTGAAGGTATTGGCGGGCAAACCCTTGAAGCAATTCGCCAAGCACAACGCGAAGTGGAACCTTTGTCTTTAATGGCAATCCATGAGCATAATAATCTCAATTTCTGGACACCTAGCGATCGCGAATATCCACAGTTACTTTGGGAAATCCCCGATCCACCAGCAATTCTCTATTATCGTGGTCATCTTACTAATTGGAATGAACGCAATACCGTCGCCATTGTTGGTACGCGCCGAGCAACACCCTATGGCAAGCGTTGGACAAAGAAGTTAGTGACTGCCTTAGCTAAGAGTGGTTTTACAATTATTTCTGGCATGGCAGAAGGAATCGATGGCGAAGCGCATAGGGCTTGTTTGGAAGTTTCTGGTCAAACTGTTGCTGTAGTTGGTACAGGGGTTGATCAAATCTATCCCCACAAACACAAGTCTCTGTATGAGCAAATCGTGGACTCAGGGCTAGTATTGAGTGAATATCCCCAAGGTACTCCACCCGATAAAAAACATTTCCCTGCTCGTAATCGGATTATTGCAGGATTGAGCCGTGTCACTCTAGTAATCGAAGCACCAGAGCGATCGGGAGCTTTAATTACCGCCTATCAAGCCAACGAATATGGACGCGATGTCTATGCGTTGCCAAATTCCATTGAAGTGAATGAAGCAAAGGGTTGCTTGAAGCTTTTGGGTAAAGGTGCTCAGGCAATTTCAGGCGTAGATGAGTTATTGGAGGCTTTGGGAATGTTGCCAAATTTGGATACGCCTGCACCTGCGATCGCAATTTCTGCTCTGCCACCTTTACAGCAAAATATTCTCCAAGCAATCGGTTTTGGCGAGCCTGTTGGTTTAGATTGGATTGTGGAACAGGTGAAAATGCCTTCGGGTGAGGTGTTAGGTGCTTTAACCCATTTAGAACTTGTTGGTGCGATCGCGCCCTACCCTGGAATGCGCTATCAACGCTTAGTATGAGTTATCCCAGAACAGAAAATGGCGTTGCCATTTTCTGTTCTGGGATTAACCCCTAAAGCTTACCTGTATTTGCCTTCATGATAAATCTTTCAAGGGTGAGGATTTCCACCTGATCGCCATAGGGTAAGTATTGTTGTAAATCACCTGAGATATAGAACTCTCGTAATGTCCAGCCTTCACCACCAAGAACTAAATAAGCCTTTTGATAATTTGGATTTTGTTCCATTGCTTCCATTAAGCAAATCACTTCAAAAGGAACTTTCTGTTCCGCCGTACCGCCTACCTGTTGCCATTTGAGAGAAATCAAAACATTGCGATCGCCACGATTAGCAATAACATCAATGATATGTTTGCCTCCCCCCGGACGACTACCAATATATTGCTGAGATTGATAGAGATAACCACCATAAATGAGGGAATGCAAAACCATCTGTTCCAAAACTGTCCCAGTTTCTGTATTCCGAAGACTCATGATAGTTCTAGCTCCTTCGCAAATCCTTTATAAGCAAGCATTTCCTTTGCAGGGACGCGATCACCATTGCAGCTAATGCGGCGTGGAGCATTGAGAATATGAATATTAAATCCTAAATCTTGATAGAGTTCGAGAATCCGAGGAGTCGCTTGGTTCGATGCGATCATAGGACAACTGTGTTGAGCTAGCCAATGCGCCAAACGTTCCTGCTCTGACCATTCAAAGCCATTCTTAGCATATTGGCGAAACTCAACATCATAGGGTGGATCAGCGTAAATAAAATCACTAGCGCTAACAGAGATTTTGGCAAAATCAACATTTGTAAATGTCCATTCAGCAAATGCGAGTTTGTAAGCGGAAAAGTCTTCGGTGTAATTAATAGTTCTATGCCTTCCAAAGGGAACATTAAAACCACCATTACGATTAAAGCGGCATAGCCCATTATAACCAGTACGATTGAGATAATAGAAAAGTTGAGCAGCTTTGGGAGTATTGGACTTTCCTAATTGGATTAAGCGATTAAATTCTACCCGTTGAGTATAGTAAAATTCACGCTCATTTTGAACTTCAATATCTAGCTTTAGTCCCCTTTGCAAACATTTGTAGAAGTTCACGACATGGGGGTTGATGTCATTGAGTAACGCTTGGTGGGGCTGTAAACCCAAAGCGATCGCTAAACCACCACAAAATGGTTCCACTAACCGATAATTGCGATATTTTTGCCAAGTTTTCTGTAAATGTGGCACAAGCCAACGTTTACCACCTGCCCATTTTAAGGGCGGAGTAAGACGTTCGAGCTTGGACACAGGTTCAGCAATATTTGCCACTTGTTTTGCCAAGGGTTTTACGAGCAGAGGAGAGCATAGCATCGATGGCATGGTAGCAAGGAAAAAATTTTCAGCTTATCCAATCTACTGCTATTTCCTCTGCTTTAAAATGAAATAAAACCTAATATTTTGATTAAAGGTATTACAAAGCAATACCTTTAAAGCTTTCCATCATCTAAATCAAGATTTAAGCAGCAACTAGCAAACCTGCACTTGACTGTTTAGGCAATACCTTAACCACATCAATTTTGGCACAGTAGGCAATATCTTCTGCACCATTGAGGTTTAACAACCGCTTGCCATGACTTGCTTGATAAAATAGCTCCTCAACCTCTCCCTTCCAAGCCTTGTACAGAGTTGCCGCAGCGACAGCCTCATCATTGCCACAGTCAGCTTCATTTTCGAGATTAGCAACGATCGCACCCGCACAGGTCGTATCTTCGAGGGAATAGCTACCTTCCCAGCCAGAACCAACGATCCACACAGTTTCAGGCTTAGTTTCACGGAGATAGCTCAATACAGAACCGAGATTAATCATCGCGCAAGCTAATACACTCTTGGCATTTTGGACTTTTTGCAGCGATCGCGTGCCATTGGTCGTACTCATAAAGATCCGCTTACCCTTGACAACTTCTGGTGTAAAGTCAAAGGGAGAATTGCCCAAATCAAAACCTTCCACCGTTTTACCACCACGCTCCCCAACCCTGATTCTTAACTCAGGCGGATGAGCCTCACTTACACGCAGTAGCTCATCGAGATCAGAAAACACTTGTACCCCTTCAGCTCCCGCTGCAAGCGCAGTGGCAATAGTCGTAGTGGCTCGCAAAATATCGACAGCGATCGCGCAGTCTGGAATTACTTCAGCAGGAACTAACTCAGGAGTGTGATAAACAAATATTTTCATGTGCAGATCTGATGATTGAGCTATCTTCTATAAATTAAACTCTATGATTGCTTGTTTTGCAAGGTTTACAAACAAGACAAGTCGCCTAAGCCCCTGTTATTCCTAGCATTACAATAGAAATGTTGTCTTGAATCCCCAAAAAGGACTAGGGGGCATTGACAACAGTATTAAAAGCATCTGTATACCACTGGTTAAAGTTTCCAGCACATTCAGGGTGATTTAGATAATCCTGTGATGATGCCAATTCAGCTAATTTATCTTGTAATGCTGTTTCTAGATTCCAACCAACAGATTTAAAGTAGGTTGCATCATTGGTTCCCCAAGTGGTGTACTGCTCTTGATAAGTCGTACAGTCAAAGGAATATGCACAGCTACCATCATCAATAGTTGCAAGAGGGTTGTAATTTAGAGCGTTTGGATCGGTACAACCATAGAAATCTGTTGATGGACTGCAATCATAAAGCTGCACAGATTTGAAAGAGCGATCGCTACCACACCCGCCAAATTCAACCACAGATACATCAACCAAACCGCCTGAATCGAAAAGCTGTACAGATTTGGATGAGCGATCGCTACCACACCCCGTAAACTCAACCACAGATACATCAATAGACTGACAATCAAAACTACAGCTACCATCATCAACGGTTGCATCAGGGTTGTAATTAGTCGCATTTGGATTAGTACACCCATAGACAGGGTAAATACAACTCCCGTCATTAATATTCGCGTTAGGGTTGTAATTAGTTGCTAAAGGATCGGTACATCCGTAATGAGGACAAAGCGGATCATCAGGAAAAAGAGAGCAAAACTCAGGAGGAGGAGGAGGAGGGGGGATTGGAGTGCAAGGGGGAATGAAATAGGAGGGTAGTGTACCCTTCTGAACTCTTACCCCGTTGACTGTGTTATATGAATCGGTTGTATCAGTTTCTTTTATTATTTCGACGGATGGCGAATTAGTCCAAAAACCCTGACCGTCAGCATATCCCGCTATTGGTGGTGTTACAAACTTAGTCCCATTAAGTTCCGTGACGACAAACTCAGTTTCAAAAACAAAGACGTTGTTATATAGAATCACCTGCCCCAAGTAATTCTTTTTGATAATTCCGAAATCATTAGCAGCTCTTTCTCTGGTATAACCTGCGGGGCATTTATCAAACAGCTTAGGCGGCGAGGGTGGCGGAGGTGGAGTATCGGGGGGACATGGTGAGCATTCGCAGTTCTCATACCACTTTTGATAAAGCCAAAACCCAACAATTTTATCTAGGATTTTTGTTGAATTTCCCTGCAAAATATCATTTGCAGTAAAAAAGTAATTGAGAATGGGAACTAATTCCGCTATGAACTGAAACACATCCTGATAAGTGATGTCATCAGGCAAAGGGGGCGGGTTTTTGGCGCAAAACTGACTAACATCAATTTGCCCCGTTATTTCATCGATAACGATTTCAAAACCCTTTTTAGCAACCTTTTTGAGAATATCGCCAAACACCTGATCAGCATTTTGTAAATCAGGATTAAGTGAAGCTACTTTTTAATAGCGGCTGGAACTACATCCAACAATCGACACAGATTACCCTCTAATCCAAAGAGAGCGCAAAGCACACCTATATCAACGGGATTAATAAAATCTACAGCCCCGCTTTGTTTCTGAGAGCCACACTGACAAGTCATATTGACCTCATAAATTTGACTGTCGCGGTAACTTGATTGCTAAGGTATAGAGAACCGTAGCGACGATAAACACCTGATAAATCCGATAAATCAAACCATTGACTTTTATATTCAACTTTCTTGTCAGAATTCCAGTAAACATTATCGGAACCTTCTGTTTTAAATCCCGTACTAAGAGTTCCTAAAAGTGAGTAGTATTTCTCTAGATTGCTATCACTGCTATTAAATCTTTTACCGTACCAATCAGGAATATTAGCCGCAATAATTACCAAGCTTTCGGCATCATAAGGTATTTGAAAACTCGCTGAAGCGCTTAAAGATATCGTGCCGTATAAATATTGTTTTTTCCTATTTAGCCGTTTTTTAATTTCTTCTAAAAGAATCTCTTTGAGGAAATCAATAATCAAGCTTGCAATGAACTTAACGGGTGCTTTATAACCAACCAAAATAGCAATTAACTTAGGTAGCCAAACTAAAGCACCGCCGTTAGGATAGGGAATAATACTGTTGTCGCCTAACGCTTGCACATACTCATTTTCAATGCTTTGAATAACCGTAAATGTTGCGCTAATCGCTTCATTTACTTCTTGTTGAGCTTGTGATATTTCTTGTAGAGAATCTGGATTATCAAGCTGTATTGATGGCGGATTCCAACTGTTATCTAAAATGGTTACATTGTATAAAACTGATGATTGAGCATCACTACCAAGATTGCAGAATTTATCATAAATATCTGCAATCTTAGAGTAAATATCTTGGAGTGTTTCAAGCTGTGACATCAGTAAACTACATCTCTATCCCAGAATTTTCTGAGTACCAACGTTCATCAATAGTGCTGTAATGCTTTTCCTGGATAGGTTGGGTTAACAATCCTCTTAGGCGTTCGGTTTCCTCTTCGCCTAGTACTTTGCGTTGGAGCTGTGCAACGCGCTCATCGACTCTGACATAGAACTTAGAAAGCTCATCAAGTCTATGATCGTGGGCTGAAAGTGTATCAGAAACAGAATCAAATTCTGTTTCCAACTTTTTACCTAAATTATTAGTATCTTTTTCCAGTGCTGCTAGTCTTGCGTCACGCTCACCGAAGGCGTAGACAACACTCAAGACAGCGATCGCAAATGTTGCGATCGCTATTAAATCTTGAATGGGCATATCTACACCTTAACTTCGTTGACTTTCTGGATGATTCTGTATTCAGCGCTAGCTGTGCCATCCCAACTATGATTGATCGTCATGGTTGTGTATGGCTGAACTAGACCGCCTAAAGGGTCGTATTCTTGCAATTGCTGAAATTGTTCAAGAGTCAGAATTGGCACTTCTAAACGCCGTTTTAGTTTGGTTCCAAAACACGCTGAACTTGTACCATTTGTAATCAATTCCAGAACAACATGACGGGGATGAATCCCATACTCATTTTTATTCTTATTGAGTTTGATATGTGCAGGAATCCTTGGAGCGCTAACATTTTGCGTCTCATTGATTTTTGCCGCCGATGTCCCAACATTGTAAGTATCCAAACTTACTTTCATTAAAGCGGCGATACCTAACACACCATTGCCATCTTTGAGTTCAACCTCATAGGCAAAATCTTGTTTTTGAATGCCTCTAGCCATTTTGCTTTATCTCTGTCTACTAATTTATTTACTTACTTTTTACAAACTTGACAATGCCTAACGCATTTGTTCGCTGACGACGCTGCCAACAATCCATACTCGACCGTTAACAGTTATCTCAGAGCCTGCGGGTGGTGTGGTTGCTGGATCGAGAACGATTACACGCTTTGTAGTCTGTGAAGGTGGCAATAAACAGCCTGTGCTTGCTGCTGTAGACTTCAAATTTAAAATGCAATGTCTAGGCTTGCACCCAACAGCCTTGGCATTTTTGGAAAATTCAAAAGTAATATTTTCGGTAGGTGTGCCTGTTGGCGCTGCACCTCTAACGCTTGCTAGTTCAGAGCTATCGTCTGTACGAGCATAGAAAATATTGCCTTTATCGGTCTTATATTTATATCTACTGGTTCCGCTTGCCATAGTTATTTAGGGGCTATCGTTTTGGTACGTGTCGATGAGCTTGGCGGTATATTTGGCGCGTTCAGCCTTTCGCTCACCAATTGTAAAAGTCTGCATACTTCCGTCTTGGTAATCTCTTAACTGAATTGTGCTTTGTGAGCCTGTCCATAATGGGGCGGTAACAGATTGGCAGATAATATCCCGTTTAATTGGTCTGGTTGGATGATGAGCAATTACATATCGTGGCTCTATATTTCTGGGTAAATACGGT
This sequence comes from Pseudanabaena yagii GIHE-NHR1, assembly GCF_012863495.1. NCBI lineage: Bacteria > Bacillati > Cyanobacteriota > Cyanophyceae > Pseudanabaenales > Pseudanabaenaceae > Pseudanabaena > Pseudanabaena yagii. The sequence continues at coordinate 2,270,753 of NZ_JAAVJL010000001.1, read as the reverse complement.
AAGCCTAGATCTGATGATGTAATAGCTGTGAATCCCGTTCCAGTCGTCAAACAGTTGGATTTATCAAGTCTAAGTAGCCATGAATTTCCTTTGTTATCTGTGTATTTAAAATCTGCTAAACTACCTGCCATTTTTTGGATGTCCTCGCGGCGTTAAATGAAATTAAATTGCACCGCGCCATTGTACTTACCTTGTCAAGTCATGCTGTATTTTTGCCTGTGCAGCTCGGCGGCGCAATTTCGCGGAAATAGATAGAAATGAGAAGATAGCTAAACGGCTGATTGCTATACGGGGAGAGACTTTATAGGTATAGTAAGGGGTGGGTGGTAACTTCTATCTCTCACTTATTTATCATTTCATTCTTTAAGTGAGAGGTTTGAATGGGGAAAAATTGCCGCAATGGTCAAGCTGAAATTTTAGATGATCGGGAATTGGATCGGATTTTTCGCCATCTTATCTCGCGTGAGCATAAATTATTTTTCACCATTGCCAGATACACGGGTGAGCGTTTCGGTGCGATCGCTCAATTGCGGGTTAGTGATGTTTATGACGATCATTGCAAACCACTCCAAGAAATTACTTTTCCCGCGTCGATTCGTAAAGCGTCCCCTGATGGTTCCCGCTCTACGCGCCAAATGATTTGTTATGAGCGTTTGGCTGATGGTCTGGCAGCACAGCGCCCAAAAAGTTGCGATCGCTTCTGGTTGTTTCCATCGTCTATCAAAACTGGTCAGCCTATAACTTGGTCTGCTGCGGATAAGTGGTTACGCGCTGCCGTCGAAAGAGCGGGGCTTGAGCATCGTGGTATTTCTGGGCATAGTCTGCGCCGATCATTCATCACCAAGCTCTATGAGTCTGGTATGGATATTCACGCAATCCAACAAATTACAGGTCATAAGTCGATCTCTGTGCTGCAAAAGTACATCGGCAAAAATCCCGCGAAATTGAAGGAGGCTTTAGGCGCTATCTTTGCCTAGATACTTTTTGCCGATCGCCACACATATTTCTTTGGCACTTTTCCCCCCGGTCCACATGGCTGTAATTTTCTCGGTTTGTTTTTGGGGTATGTGGTGATGTCGATAAATCCCCTTGGCATCGAGGTAGACATATCGCTGATATTTGTAAAATTTCCCGTTGCGTCCTTGGACTTGATAAGTCTCGATTGTCCCGTGTTTTCTAGGGTTTAACGCTGTTTCTGGGATATCTGCCATACCGTCAAATATCCCAGAAACATCTACATCGATGTCAACTTTTGCTAACCACTTATCCTGATTAATAAATAATTTCCCGTATTTATGCCATGCAGGATTATTGTCCCATCGGACATAAATAAAGCTGCCTTCGATCTTCATCACTTGCCCAAATCCTTTGGGCTTGGCATGGGGATGCGGGGGGCTGTTATCCACCACGCGATCGCCTATCTCAAATTGATCGGCATATTCCCCATTACTGCCTGTGCGATCGCCTATCTCAATTTCGATGGGTATCACTGCCTGTGTGTGGCGATCGCTTTTCCCATTTCCCGCCCGTTCCTCTGGTAGCTGGTCTAGTCGTATTTCCCCTATGACTTCCGCAAATTTGGCGATCGCTTTTTCTTCTGTGTCTGCCACGGCTATCTTAAATCGTGGCAATATTTCCAGAACGTTCTGGGGTGGTAAGTCTAAAACACTTAGCTGTAAGGCTTCCATACTTTTCTAAGGCGGCGCAACGCGCCGCTAGTTTGGGCGATCGCTTAATTCGGGGTTTGTTCAAGACTGCTATTAATTGGTTGTGGCGCAAAGCTATCAGGTAATTCGTCAATAGTGATATTTAAAGTTTTGCATAGCTTTTTAACCTGCCATAGTTCAAGTTTTGGGGTGACTTTTCCTAGTTCCCATCTAGAGACAGTATTAGCTGACACTTTCAAAGCACCTGCCAACTCTTCCTGAGTTATATCTCCTCTAATTTTTCTAAGCATGGCTAAGGGTGATACTAATTTTTCCATATGATTATACATCCATGTAGATTTTATCTACATACTTGACGATTAACTCTACATAGATGTAGAGTGAAACCAACAAAGCAAAGACAGCACCAAATCGCTTAGGCGATTGAGCGCTGTCTCTGTGAAAACTGATTGATTGATATTTTCCCATACATACCATCGGGCTAGAGACTCCCAAATATCGGTAGACGATCGCGTAGGTATGGGAAATTTTGTACCAATATCTAAAACCTATATGCCTTACGAAATACCGCCTAACTCTCAAGGTTCATTTTGTGCTGGCTGCAATGCTCGGATTTTCTGGGCAAAAACTGAAAAAGGAAAGTGGATACCTTTAGACACTGACCTCAACCCACACTTTAAAACCTGTCCCATGTCTCACAAATTCAGGAAACCAAAATGAAACAACATGAACCGATCGAACAGAAACATGCGTGGGAAGCCATCCTTAAACTTTACGCCTGTATATGCGCGTCTCTGAAAATTGAACCACCAACAGATGACGAGATTGTAGGAACCGTAGGAGCGTTTCTTTGTTCCATTGAAAGCCTTAGCGTAAAAGACAAAGCTGTTATTTCCGCTATTTTTGCTAGTCAAGTTGCAGAGTCTCTAGTCCAAAGGACTAAAGGCTTTGGTCGAAAAACTCATTAATCAAAAAACAAAATGCTAAGAGGTCAACCCATCATGCACCCAATCGGACGTTATTGGAGTTCTCGTACTCACCCTATGCCCGCCAACGTCGAAGGCTGGATCGAGCGCTTACCGATGGCGCAAAAAATCTCGTTGGCTAGTGCCTTACTAAACCAATGCGATCGCGTTTTCCAAAATGCACCAACTCTCTCGGTTATTCGCCCAACTATTCAAGGAGATGACGCTTCATGATGTCCGAACCGTTCAAACCATTTTTAATCAATGATCGCTCTAGTGCCTTGATCAATTTCATTGATGCTAGCCAATTTACCGAGAGCGAGTTAGTCGATGTTTATCTCGGCATGTGCGATCGCCTAAAGCATCTCATTGAACTCAAACCGACTATGAGTTTTGAGATTCATCAGCCTTCATCAGAACTCACAAATGAGACAGTGAAAGGGCTTATGCAAGACTTAAACACCGATGAAAAATTGTTGTTTGAGGTTGAGCCACTTGAGGCTTATATGATTTTGGGCATGATGCAGGCGGCGATTGTCTCGTTGGGTATACCTGAAAACCTTGAAAAGTTCGGACGGAAGTTTATCAAAGCATTTTGCGATCGCTATCGGATTATGTTCCCTGATGTTGTTAAAACTCTTGAGATGGGTTGGACAACCTGTGTGACATCAGAAGAGTTTGACGATCTAATCGATTCTGATGAAAACGAGCTATCTGTTGAAGACTTTCTAGGTAGTGGTGTCTTGATTCGTGTTGGTGATGATTTCGTTGATCATGATGATGACACCTTTAATGATGATGACACCTTTAATGATGATGACATCCCAGAAAGTTTCCTTTCTAGAACTGAATATGTCGAACCATTTGGTGGTCATCAGCATGACGATACCTATGTAGATGATTTCGAGTAGACAACTCAGCAACGGGCGCGGCTTAAACTCCGCGTCGCTTGCTGAGTGTGTCCAAAGCACTCGGCATAGAGAGACGGTTTATGTCTTGAAGAAAGCCTCAGAGCTTCTGACATTCTCAAACCGACTCTCTATCTACCTACAGAATGAATGAAGCCATAAGCGCTTATGGGTGATTCCTAGGTTTTAAACACATAATCACTCGCAACATCATGAATATCATCGGTTTAGACGTTGGCAGAAACAACGTCACGGCTTGTTTGTTGACTGGATACCCAGATCAACCGCTTAAGCATTTCCAAAATATCAAAAAGGACATTATCAAATGTCAAGCTGACTCTATTGGAGTACAGAAATTACTCGAACTAAAACCTGATGGCGTAGTCATGGAACCGACAGGGATTTGGTACAGCAATTTCTGGAAACACCTTGCTGAATTTCACAAAATCCCGATCTATTGGATTGGACATGGTGACTTAGCAAATCAACGGGGCGCGTATGGTTTCAAGAATAAAACCGACCCTGAAGACGCTTATTGCCTAGCACTCACATACTTTGACGATCGCTTTGTTGATGTCCACGGGAAAAAGCGATACCTAGAATTTGAGACAGGAAAAGTCGCTCTGATTCGTGACTGGTTCTTTGAATGTGAACAGCTTGATAAACTTCTGAACTCATTAATTAATCAATGCCGTCAACGCTTGACCCTAGAGTTTCCAGAAATTGCACAGCGTCGATCTAATGTATCTGACAAATTAGGATACTCACCAATTTGGGGATACATTGCAGGAATATACGAATACTCAAATATTAAGACTCTGCATAGCAAAAGCGCAGCTCGCGCCATTGGCATTGAGATTAGCGAATATACCAAAGAACACGCAAAGAAGATCTGCGAACTGCAAAAACAACTCGATAAAAAAGAGCGTGACCTTGCTCTACTCATGCAATCCGATGAGTTTGCACCATACATCAAAGTCTTTAAAAAGTTTGGCTTTGGACTGCGTAACCAAGCCTTGCTACTTTGCCAGTGCTACCCGTTTGAGCGCTTTCTTCTAGACGGTAAACCTTGGGTTGACTACGAAGATGGAATTAACAAACAGGGTGTACCAACATCCCAGAAACGTCACCGATCATTGCGAAGTTTTCAATTATTCCTTGGACTTGGTTATACCGAGAAACAGTCTGGTGATAAGCGAATCAAGGCTTTAGGCGGCTCGGAAGTTACTAGAGCTAGTCTCTACGCTTGGACACTTACCAGCGTGTTACCAGCCCGTCGCGAAACATCTTGGTTAGGGCAAAAGCTCAATGAGGTTCGTGGCGACGGTTGGACTCTGAAGGGTTTGAAAGAATCAAAGATTTCTGGAAAACAGAAAATCATCAGGATTCTTTTTAAGGTTGTCAGAATGTTATTTTATGAACTACACAGAGAATTAACCTAGTAGGTCAAAGCGATCGCTAAAACTGCGATCGCTTTTTTCATGGTTGGAAAATTATCCTAGAATGAATGTCATCTTGAAATTGAGAGTACAACCCCATGATTGCTACCACTGAGCGCCGCTACAGTCTCGAAGAATATCGTGCGATCGCCGAAACATCAACCGAAAAATGTGAATACCGTGACGGAGAAATTATCACGATGACTGGCGGAACACTCAACCATAGCTTGATTATGGGAAATATTTTTTTCATTCTCAAACTTTTGCTCCGCGATACGCAATTTATGGTTATCAATAGTGAAATGCGGATCTGGCTTCCTAACTATCGTTGTGGAGTATATGCAGATGCGATGATTTTTGATGGGAGACCAAGGTTAAATGAAGATCGCCAAGATGAAGCCTTAAACCCAATTTTAATTGTAGAAGTTCTCTCTCCATCAACAGAGGAATACGATCGTACTAATAAATTTAGAATGTATCGCTCTATTCCTAGTTTTTGTGAATATGTGTTAATTCGACAGAATAAAGTTTTTGTTGAACACTATAGCAAGCAAGAACAAGGTTGGAATTATAGCGATTTTGATAGTTTAGACCAGTCTATTTCACTAGATTCTGTAAATCTGGAACTAGCGATCGCTGAAATCTATCGTGATATTAAGTTTTGATAATATATTCTCTAGGTTTTTCTAAAAAATCAGGTATAAACCCATGATTGCCACCTGAGCACCGCTACAGTCTCGAAGAATATCGTAAGATCTCCCCTCATCACCCGCAAACCTGATCGCCTATTCCTCAAATCAAACAGCGATCGCATACTCATAAAACTCAATCGAGATCACAAAAAACATATACTACAAAATACAATTAGATCAGTAACATTCAAATAACGAATATGTTAAAAACTCTTTGGGCTACTGTTCAAAAAGGAAAAATTGAGTTATTGGAGTCTTCAGAACTGGCAGAAGGGACAAAGGTATTGGTGACTGTGCTTTCTGATGACTATGAGTCTGAGTTTTGGCTTCGGGCGAGTCAGTCATCACTTGATGCAGTTTGGGATAATAATGAAGATAATATCTATGCCGAATTACTCTAAAAATATAGTCATTTTAGTTAGATATCCATTTTTAGATCTGTCTAATGCGAAGGTTCGTCCTGCGGTTATTGTCAATACATCACAATATTAGAACTGATTTTCAATATCTCTAGACTGATGCAGAATACGAACAATTTCAATGTAAGTTTCCATTCTTTTGTAGAAGATAATGTATGGCTTAACTGGAAAACTACGAAGTTCTTCAGCAATCTCTTTTCTACTTCTGCCCATCTCTGGGAACTGTGCAAGCATAGGAAACTTGTCAAGGACTTTTGCAAGTAATAAATCGGCTGCTAGGGAATCATTTTGAGCAAGACATACCCACATATCCTCAAGGTCACGATCTGCTTGTCGGGATATCTTAAATCGATTCATTTTTATTAGCTAAGCGTTTTTGACCACGATTTTTAATGTTTTCTAATAGATTGGGTAATGTGTCTGAATTGTATTCGGTGCAGTCACCATTTTTGAGTTGTGCAATTCCGAGGTTAATATCTTGTTGTAGTGTTGCGAGTTTCAGTGCGCGAAGTTCGGCTTCGGCTTGCTCTGCCCGATCGCATATTGCTTGAAAGGCATGAGCATCTTGGACAACGACTTCAGCTTTACCGTTAACGGTTAGCACCATAGGCGATTGTGTTGATTTAATGCGTTCGATAAATTCTTTGGCGTTGCGCTTGAAGTCGCTCAGGGAATGTATATTTTTTAGCTCGATCATAGTTATCAAAGCACTTAATTCGGATCTAATTTAATGATAACTGATCTTTCTTTGCGATCGCAATTTCTTTGATAGTTCATAAATATCTATCGCCTAAATCTCAAAACCAAACAGCGATCGCCCCCTCACCACTCACAAAACCCGATCGCCTATCCCCTCAAATAAAATAGAGATCGCCCTTCAACACCAATAAACCAGATCGCTTATTTCCCTCATCAAACAGCAATTGCCTCATCACCACACCTCACCCCGATCTCCTATTTCCTCAAACAGCAATTAACTAACCCAATATCCCAATTTGAAGGCACTTTAATATTCTATTGCCTGCCACTTTGCGAAAGATTGATATAGAGAGTAATATTGTCAATACCAAAGAAGTGGTATTACTAGTTCTCAAATCATTGGTGTGTGTTATTCCCATTTGTGTAAGAATGCCCTATTTAAAAGTTTGGAATGAGGGAAGAATTTATGACTCATTTTATTGATTGTACACACTGTGAGAGGACTGACAAAGCGATCTTTAATTGCCCATCAAGAGAATTAGGTCGTTGCCCCTTCATCAAATATGAGAATGTCAAGAAGGTTTTAGGTTCCTATAGTCCTCGATCAATTAATGAAGACATTATAATTTGTCTTCTAATATATGTTTGTTGGGGATTAATTAGTTATGCTCTTATTAATGCGTATCAGAATTTGATAGATCCATTTTTCATTCTTTTACTTCTACTTTTACCTTGTTTTTTGATACTAGCGATAGTAATAGCGATTTCTAAGACTATTCGACTACATAACCATCTATCAGGAATGAGATTGGAGTTTTCAACTTTAGCGGGCAGAATAACGGACTTCAAGTGGAGTACAAGTGGAGAAATATTACCTATCCATATCAAACCAATCCAGAGTTTTTCTTTTCCTCTCAGCATCACTGCTTTTAGCGCTATATCTAGTGATGTCAGTGAAAGTTTTAAAACAAATTTTACAATTTTTGATGGGCATTTTTCAGTATCAGAGAACCAGTGTGTACGCATCTTACGTTTTGCTTTAATCAATCTGATTGTTACAGATCATATTGAAGCTTATAGCTATGCTAATAGCTCCAGTGAAAACAACTACTACTTTGTTGTTGGTCGCAACTCAGATCCAGTTAAGGGTGTACTTGAAAGTGAAATATTTAAGCAAATATCACTTTGGGTAAATAGCTCGACAACTGACATGCTAGAAATATGGTCTTGGAGTGAAGGTCCCACTATTTATGATTTAGTATTTAGTGTATTTAGTGATAAAAAAGATCTTTTCTATTCTGAATGGTTGATCGAAAATGTGTATCGTAACTTTCTAGAACTAGGGTTAGGACAAATCATGACTCCACCATCTTTGGGAATTACAACGCACTCTCAGTGGCTCAAATTAGATAAGCTCCAAATTAGTAAAATCAGGCAAGAGATACAAATTGCAGATAATCTTTCAGAGCAGTTTGCACTAATGTATCCAGATTTTTCCCAAGAAATGAACACAAAGATTTTATTAGCTATACAGAATCGGCAGCCTAAAAGTGACGATTAGTAAAGGCTGAGCATATGGAAAGTAAATTTCTCTTGATATCAAGCGCTTACTAAGTTGTGAAAGAGAAAACAAGCGATCAACTCCTTTACATCAACGAGACCAAGCCATTAATCTCTCTAATTTGAAAGAAATTGTTCGCTCTCCTAACCTTTTTGAAGTAGGGCTAAGTTTAAGTTTCTTGAACTGATGAAATAACTTGGTTGGTTAGCTTCTCAGGGACTTCTTGCAAGCGATCAAAGGTTTTGCTGAAAAAGCCTACTCCCATCGTTAGCGATCGCAGTTCTAAGATTAAACTCTGCATTTCTACTTCAGGAATATATGCCGAGACATTATCCCAGCGCTGCCAGCCTTCTTTTGCTTCGTAGCCGAGAATCTGCCCACGTCTACCACTGACCAAGCGCAAAATGCTGGAGGTATATTCATTGGGAATCGAAATTTCCACTAGATTGATCGGTTCTAGCAAAACTGGTTCGCATTGAGGAATCCCTTCCTGCATCGCTAGTCTTGCCGCCTGTTTAAAAGCCTGTTCAGAACTATCAACGGAATGATAGGAACCATTGGTGAGGGTGACGACAATATCGACTACGGGAAATCCTAAGGCTCCTTTAGTCAAATATTCGCGCACACCCGTCTCTACCCCCGGAATATATTGCTTTGGCACAACGCCGCCCACGATGGTTTCTGTAAACTTGAAGCCTTCACCACGAGTCAGAGGTTGAATGTTCAAATAGACATCGCCAAACTGTCCATGCCCACCTGATTGATGCTTATAGCGTCCGTGAGAATTGGTAGCTTTCCGAATCGTTTCTTTGTAGAGAACTTGGGGAATACTTTTAGTCATCGGCAGATTGTACTTACGGCGCATCCGATCCAGTGCCACTTGCAAATGGATTTCGCCCTGTCCCCACAACACGACTTCATGGGTTTCATTATGTTGTTCCCAGCGTAGCGCAGGGTCTTCTTCACAGAGTTTGTTGAGAACGCTACTGAGTTTGACTTCATCGTTACGCTTTTCAGGTGCGATCGCCCAAGCAAATACTGGCTCTAAGGATGGCGCGATCGCTAAGGGTTCAATACTAGTTTGGGCATTGGTTAAGGTGTCGCCTGTTTTAACGCCTTCCATTCTGGCGATCGCGACAATATCCCCTGCTTCTGCCTCAGAAATCGGTTGTTGCTGCCCACCCGTGAGCCGATACAGTCCGCCAATTCGCATACCATTCAGCACAGTGCCATCGGTGAGTTTGCCAAGCCATAACCGTATTAGCGAGAGTTTACCGCCTTGGAGGGTGTAATAGGTTTTGAGAACTTGAGCAACGGTTGCATCGGCTGACTGATTGGCATTTGCCAATTGTGGACGATGGGCAATGGTGGCTTCAGGTTGAGGGGCTTCATTTAGTAGAGCCTTGAGCAAGGGGCGCACACCATAGTCTTGATCGGCAACTCCGAAAAAGACAGGCACAATTTGGTCGGCGCTCAATTCCTTTTGGAGATCTTCGATAACTTCCTCTTGAGGTGGATTAATTTCTTCCAGCAGTTCCTCTAGGAGATGATCATCAAAATTAGCGATCGCTTCCAGCATTTCCTCCCGTTCCACTTTTTCCTGTGAGGCTAGCTCATCGGATAACGCGATCGCCTGTGGTGCAGAATTAGGACGATATTGATAGCCTTGCTCGGTGACGAGATCGATAAAGCCTGTTAAGTCTGGGCCTGTGCTGATGGGGTATTGCTGCGCGACAAGAGGACGATTGGAGACTGTTCTCAGAGATTGCATGAGCGTGCGGAAAGCTTGAGCATGGGCAACTTCTCCAGAACCTGCGCGATCCATCTTGTTCACAAAAATGACATGGGGAATTTGCCAATCATCTAAAAACTTGAGTAAGGGCGCGAGGGTATTCACGCGATCGCTATTTGGTTCACAGACCACAATCGCCATATCGACACCCATCAGCGCATGATAGGTTTCTTGCAGAAATTCCACTGAACCCGGACAATCGAGAAAGTTAAAGCGAATTCCTTCATATTCGGTGCTAGCAAAATTAACTTCCACGCTCATAGAGCGATCGCGAGCTTCGACCGCACTATCACCCACCGTATTTTTATCAGTTACTTTTCCCTTGCGTGAGATTACCCCTGTAACAAATAAAAAACTTTCTAAAAGTGTGGTTTTTCCACTCAGATAAGCCCCAACTAGAGCGATGTTGCGAGTACTCAGCGTTTGCTTACCATTCATAATCTTTACGCCTCTTATCTTCTCTTTCACAAAGATTTTGACTGATAGAAATTATATAGTGTTTTGTATTACTCTATTCACTAGATTAACTTATGTTTCTAGATATTTCTAAGTGTTAATAAATAATCTCAATACTGGATTTATTTATTAATTTCTCTGAAAGAAAGTAACTAGTTGCCGATCTATGAAGAGAGAATAAATATATTCTTTTTTGAATAATGAAACTAAAAAATTGGCTACTTCTAATTTTGGCTCAATTCTGGTGATTGGTTATGGCAATTCCCTCAGAAGTGATGACGGGGCAGGGTGTCGAGTGTCTGATATTGTCGCTAGCTGGGATTTGCCCTATGTGCGATCGCTAACCGTCCACCAACTTACCCCCGAACTCGCAGAACCGATCGCCCAGTCTGAATTAGCGATCTTTATTGATGCTTGGGTTGGCGGCAATGGGCAGTCGAGCAAGCGCAAAAAATCAATGCCTGTTCTCCAAGTCCAAAAGATTGCTGTATCCAAACAACTCAATCCTGCGCCCTTAGCTGAACTTGGACATCTCTCCGATCCGCGATCGCTACTTCTATTAGCACAACAGGTTTATGGCGAAGTTCCCGTAGCCTACTCACTATTACTACCTGCGGTGAATTGGGAATTTGGGGAACAAGTATCTGCCGTAACCCGCAAAAGTATTGAACAAGCTGTCGATTTCCTTCAAAACCTATGCACGAAGTTAGTATCATCCAATCAATGCTAGACATAGCATTCAACCAAGCCGAATCCCAAGGCGCAAACCAAATCCATCAGCTAAATTTACGGGTAGGTGCGATTTCAGGTGTTGTACCTGAAGCGCTGCAATTTGCCTTTGATTCCTGCACAGAAGGAACAATCGCCTCAGAGGCAAAATTAGAAATAGAATGGGTAAAGGCGATCTGTTACTGTCCACAATGCCATGCAGAATTTACGCCCCATGACTGGGTTTATGTTTGTCCACGCTGCGAACGACTGACCCATGAAATTCGCCAAGGTCGAGAATTGCAATTAGTCTCCTTAGAGGTTTCCTAATATGTGTCAAGATTGCGGCTGTAGTGATATTCCTGAAGGTATGGTCAAGATTTACGCCCACGCTCATTCGCACGATCACGATCATACCCACCCACACGATCATGACCATCATCACGAACATATCGCTTTAGATAGCGATCGCCGCACGATTGCCATTAGCCAATCAATTCTGTCCCAAAACGATCGCCTTGCCGAACGGAATCGTGGCTACTTCATGGCAAAGGGCATCAGTGTCTTGAATGTACTTTCTTCCCCAGGGGCAGGCAAAACGGCACTATTAGAACGCACGATGACAGAGTTACGCGATCGCCTCAAATCAGCCATTATCGTTGGCGATCTGGCGACGGATAATGATGCTCAACGATTAAGGCGATCAGGCGCAGAGGTAATTCAAATTACCACAGGTTCGGTTTGTCATCTAGAAGCAGAAATGATCGCCAAAGCCTTGCAGCAAATGCACCTTGATGGCGTGAAACTATTAGCGATCGAGAATGTTGGCAATCTTGTCTGTCCTGCGGCTTATGACCTCGGCGAGAATTTGCGTGTGGTAGTATTTTCTGTCACCGAAGGCGAAGATAAACCTCTCAAATATCCCGTGATGTTCAAGACTGCGGACATTGTTCTCATCAGCAAAATCGATCTTGCAGAAGTAGTAGAGTTTAATCGTGAGCTAGCTTTGCACAACATTCATCAAATTGCACCACAGGCTAAGATTTTAGAGGTTTCCGCGAAAACGGGAGTAGGTATGCAAGATTGGTGTCAATTTATTGAGCAATCATTACAAAAATCTCTTGCTGTATAATCAAATCTAAATAATTAACAATTTCTGGCTTTTCCTTCATTATGGCTAAAGACTTGTTCCATCAAGCCGTTAAACAAGCTCTTATCAAAGATGGATGGATAATTACCAGCGATCCATTAACTATTCGCATTGATCGTGTGAAATTAGAGATAGATCTTGGCGCAGAAAAAGTATTTGCAGCGGAAAAAGATGGACAAAAAATTGCCGTGGAAGTTAAGAGCTTTATCAATCCATCTAATATTAGTGATTTTCATAATGCTTTAGGTCAGTTTCTCAGTTATCGTCTTGCTTTACAAATGACAGAGCCAGATCGGATGATTTATTTGGCTGTTCCTATCGATGTTTTCGATACCTTTTTTCAAGAACGTTTTACTCAAGCTGCGATTTTACAGTATGACCTAAAAATCATAGCCTACGAGCCAAATACAGAGGAGATAATCCAATGGAAAAACTAGCAAAATATCGCCAAATTGTGCGTGAATTACTAATCTCTCATGCCACGACAAACGAGCCAAACATCGAATGTCAACTCATTTTTGATACAGAACACGATCACTATCAAATTCTCGATCTTGGTTGGCAAGGGCTAAATCGTGTTTATGCCTGTTATATCCATTTAGATATTAAAGACGGCAAAATCTGGATTCAGCACAATATGACGGAAGCCGATCTTGGTCAAGAACTAGTCGAAAAAGGAGTACCAGCATCAGACATTATTTTAGGTTTACATCCACCTTATAAACGTCCTTATACCAATTATGGCGTTGCCTAAAGGTAAAAATGTACAGATTCCTAATTTACGCGATTCCTAGTTACCATGAGATCTAATAACGGTCAGTTGCAATGCTTGAATTTGCATATATCTGGCTCAGTGCAAGGTATTGGATTTCGTCCTTTTGTGTATCGCCTTGCGAAGGAATTAGAGCTTAAAGGCTGGGTGAATAACAATGCTCAGGGTGTAGCGATCGCAGTCGAAGGCGAGCAACAACAATTAGATTTATTCCTAGAACGGTTGCAATCAGAAAAACCTGCGCGATCGCAAATTCAGCAAATTACTCAGGAATGGTGCGAACCTGTTCATTATCAGACTTTTGAGATTCATGAATCAACGGATAATACATCCATCAAAACCGCAGTAATTCTGCCCGATCTGGCAACCTGTGATGATTGTTTACGAGATATATTTGACGCGCAAAATCGGCGATATCGCTATCCATTTACCAACTGCACTAACTGCGGAACTCGCTACAGCATTATCAAAGCCGTGCCATACGATCGCCACAATACGACGATGCACAAGTTCCAAATGTGTGCAGATTGCCAAGCGGAATACGATCAGCCTTTAGATCGGCGCTTCCATGCTCAGCCAAATGCTTGCCCAAAGTGTGGACCTCATTTAGAACTTTGGGATCGTGATGGTCAAGTCTTAGCCATCCGTGAACAGGCTCTATTAGAAGCTGTTCAAGCAATTAGAGAGGGTAACATTTTAGCAATTAAAGGTTTAGGTGGATTTCAGTTGGTAGTGGATGCGAATAATGCAGAGGCGATCACCAAACTGAAATCGCGCAAACATCGTCCCCATAAACCTTTCGCTCTGATGTATCCCAATTTGGAAAGCATTCACCAAGATTGCCAAGTATCAGCACTAGAAGCACGGTTATTAAACTCAACCGAAGCACCTATTGTGCTTTTACAGAAATTGAACAAGGATCTTAAGTCCCTTGTCTCGGACAATAGCTATATCGGGGTCATGCTGCCCTATACGCCGCTTCATCATTTGTTAATGGCAGAATTGCAATCGCCGATTGTAGCGACAAGTGGCAACCTTTCCGATGAGCCGATTTGTATTGATAATCAAGAAGCGATCGCTAGTTTAGGAAATATTGCAGATTTATTTTTAGTTCATAATCGCGATATTGCTCAGCCTGTGGATGATTCAGTGGTTAGGGTGATCGGCGATCGCCCTGTGATTTTGCGGAGAGCGAGAGGCTATGCACCATCTCCAATTACTAAAGATCCCCCTCAATCCCCCTTAAAAAGGGGGAAGAAGAAAATTCTCCTCCCTTTACAAGGGGGGATGGGGAGGATCAAACCTTTGCTTGTTGCAGATCGGAGGATTTTGGCTTTAGGCGGACACCTCAAAAATGCGATCGCCTTGTCTATCAACAACTCAATTATTCTGAGTCAACATATTGGCGATTTGGAGACGACGAAGGCTTTTGAGCATTTCCAGCGCATTATTCAACGCTTGAGTGAGACTTATGAATTTCAACCTGAGGTGATCGCCTGTGATGCTCATCCCGATTATCTGTCTAGCCAATATGCGCGGCAGTTATCCCAATCTTTGCAGATTCCCATAATTACGGTGCAGCACCATTATGCCCATGCACTGGCTTGTATGGTGGACAATCAGATTGTTGCGCCAGTCTTGGGAATTGCTTGGGATGGGACGGGCTATGGAACTGATGGCACGATCTGGGGTGGCGAATTTCTGAAGATTAACGATTCAGGATTTGCTAGAGTTGCCCATTTACAACCGTTTCCCTTACTAGGAGGAGATAAGGCAGCAAAAGAACCTCGTCGGGTAGCGCTGGGAATACTCTGGGAAATATTTGGCGATCGCCTTTGGGATTTGCAATTATCAACATTACAATCATTCACAAATTCTGAATTAAGAATTTTAAAAACTTTATTAACAAAACCGCATCATCTCCCCAAAACTTCAAGTATTGGTAGATTGTTTGATGCGGTTGCCTCTTTGCTGAATATTTATCAAATCACCAGTTTTGAAGGGCAAGCAGCGATCGCCTTAGAGCAAATCTGTGATCCTACAATTGATGAATTTTATGGGATGGATGTTAAGAATGACGGTGAAATTGACTGGACAAACCTGATTCAATCTATCTTAGAAGATATCCAAAATCAAACTGCGATCGCGACAATTGCGACTAAATTCCATAATTCCTTAGTGGCAGTAATGGTAGCGATCGCCAAGCAAATTGAGATAGAAAAAATTGTGTTAACAGGAGGCTGTTTTCAAAATCGATATTTAACTGAAAGAGCGATCCAAAAGTTGACGCAATCAGGATTTCAAGTTTATTGTCATCAAAATATTCCACCCAATGATGGAGGAATTGCCGCAGGACAAATTATGGCAGCATTACGAGAGTTATCGCATTGAAGAACCTTGCAAAGCAAGGCTCTTCAATGCCTGTAAATCAAGGAGCTTAAAATCATGTGTTTAGCAGTACCAGCAAAAATTCTCTCTATTCAAGGGGAAGACTTAATGAGAGTCGGCAAAGTTAGTTTTAGTGGGGTTGTGAAAGAAGTAAATCTTGCCTATTTGCCAGAAGCAGAAATCGGTGACTATGCGATTATCCATGCAGGTGTGGCAATTTCCATTGTTGATCCCGCAGAAGCAGAACAAACATTACTCGATTTGCAACAAATTTAGAGCAACTGCGATGAAATATATTGACGAATACCGCGATCGCCAACTTGCCCATGAATATGCCTCAGCGATCGCAGCTATTACTACTCGTCCTTGGACATTGATGGAAATCTGCGGCGGCCAAACCCACTCCATTGTTAAACATGGCATCGATCGCCTAATTCCCTCAGAAATCACCCTCATTCACGGGCCCGGTTGCCCCGTCTGTGTTACCCCTATTTATCTGATCGATCAAGTGATCGCGATCGCCTCACAACCCAATGTCACTTTATGCTCCTTTGGCGATATGTTGCGTGTTCCCGGAAGTAGCAGCGATTTGTTAAGTGCAAAGGCTTCAGGGGCAGATGTACGGATGGTTTATTCACCCCTTGATGCGGTGAAATTAGCGCAACAACTGACACAACAAAATAGCGATCGCCAAGTCGTATTTTTTGCAGTTGGCTTTGAAACTACTGCACCGATTACTGCTCTCGCGATCGCCCAAGCTCACCAATTAGGTTTAGATAACTTCTCAATTCTTTGCGCCCATGTCCTTGTGCCACCCGCAATGGAGGCAATTCTGAGCAATCCCGATCACACAATGCAGGGATTTTTGGCAGCAGGTCATGTTTGCACGGTAATGGGCTATGGCGAATATGAGGCGATCGCCCAGCGATATCAAGTTCCCATAGTTGTCACAGGTTTTGAACCAATTGATATCTTGCAAGGGATTTATCTATGTATCAAGCAGCTAGAAGCAGGTAAAGCGGAAGTCGAAAATCAATATGCGCGATCGGTCAAAAAAGAAGGAAATCAACAGGCGATCGCCATGATGCAAGAAGTTTTTGAAGCGACAAATCGACAATGGCGGGGCTTAGCAGAGATTCCTGAAAGTGGACTTAAATTGAAGGATAAATATGCCGCTTTTGATGCCCAAAAACGCTTTAATTATGAGGATCATGCCCCAGAAATTTGTGAATCTCCGCTCTGTATTAGTGGTTTAATTTTGCAAGGTACAAGCAAGCCCCATCAATGCCCTAGTTTCGGCAAAGCTTGTACCCCTGATCATCCCCTCGGCGCACCAATGGTTTCTTCGGAAGGTGCTTGTGCCGCCTATTATCAACATGCAGTAATATAAAGAACCAATTTTTATGGACGACTTTGCCATCTCATAAAAATTGGTTCTTCATTGAATAAGTTCTAAAATTCTATGCTCACTAGACGTACTCTCCATTTACCAAATCTTGACCTGTCCTACCTAGTGGGCGGTAATGGCTCAGAGACTGTATTGCTAATACATGGCATGGCAGATTCAGCGATGGTATGGACGAGTTTAGCCGAACATCTAGGCAAGGTGGGTGGCGATCGCTATCGGATCATTGCTCCTGATCTGCGGGGGCATGGTGAGACCAGCAAAGACATTACCGATTATTCCTTTGCGAGTATCATTGCAGATTTAGAATCCTTAATGTCGCATCTAGGCATCACTAGCGCCCATGTGCTTGCCCATTCATGGAGTGCCAAAACTGTTGCAATTTGGGCTACTCAAAAAAGCGATCGCATTCGCAGTTTGATTTTGGTCGATCCCTTTTTTATGGGCAGATTTCCGAGTTGGATTAGAATGACCTTCCCATTGATGTACCGTGTCTTACCATTTCTCAAGGTAGTTGAAACCTTCCCAAATTATGAAACCGTAGAAAAGATTGCGCGGAGCCTCAAGCAATATCAAGGATGGTCAGATTTCCAACAAACAGTTTTCCAAGCCAGCATCGAAGCAAAACCCGATGGTACATGGCAGAGCAAATTTCCTCGTCAGGCTCGCGATTTCATCTTTGAGGAGATCATGGATGTTGAAGGCTTAACTCAGTCCATTGATATCCCTACTTTATTTGTGCAACCTAAGCAAGGACTGAATCGCCAAGCATGGCAGTTACGCCCCTACCAGAAGTATTTTCCCAATTTGCAAATTTGTGAAGTATTAGGTAATCATTGGGCTTTTTTAGTAGAACCTGAAGCTTTTAATCAGGCGATCGCTAATTTTTTACAAAGCAGATAGTTACAGCGCATTGTAAAAGCCAGATAAATTTTTGAAATCATGACTAAGCCACGCTTTCAAAAATTTATCCGATTTCTGTGAGCATATAGAGGATGGGTTCCCCGCCTTCGGCGGGGAACCCATCCTCTATATGCTTATGCTAGGGAAGAAATAAAGGGGTATAATTATAGCATATAAAATAATATATTCATGGAGGTACTACCAATATGAATACCATTGAACTCAAGGAAACAATGACATCTGATAATATAAAACCAAGCAGTGATACCTCCTCTGCAAAGACTTCTCAAGCATCCAATAGTTCGAGCGAAGAAGTAAGAGCTGTCAGAAGCTATACCGTCGATGATCGCGGCATTCTCAATAATTTTGCCGTTATGCCCAAGATGTATATTGAAGAACCCGACGCTTCAAAACCAAAGAACTTCAAATTTCAGCTCATCGCTGTTCTCAGTATCATTGTAGCAATGATCGCCATTGCGATCGCTGTTAGTTAACTCATAAGAGAGATGGAGCAAAACTCCATCTCTCTTGCTGAAGATGTATTTAGATTAAATTTTGCTGCTATCTTCTGATAAAGAGTTAATCTGGAAGTTAATACACCACATAGCTTGGGTGTCTCATATCAGGAGGTTAGTATGGAAAAAATTCTAGCAAATCAAGTATGTGCTAGCGATCCCGCCCATGATATTTGGAAAAAGCAGCGTCATCCTCTTGATTGTATTTTTCGCCCACGTTCCGTTGCTGTGATTGGTGCAAGCGAAAGAGAAGGAAGTGTAGGACGTACTTTGCTTTGGAACTTAATTCGTAGTCCCTTTGGTGGCACTGTTTTTCCCGTCAATCCCCAACGGCATAGCGTCTTAGGAATTAAGTCCTATACTGATATTGCGAGTGTCCCTGAAATGGTGGATTTAGCAGTGATAGCTACTCCTGCGGCAACCGTTCCACAGGTAATTCGTGAATGTGTAGCAGCAGGAGTTAAGGGAGCAATTATTATTTCCGCAGGCTTTAAGGAAATTGGAGAACAGGGGGCAGCACTAGAGAAGGAAGTTTTAGCAGAAGCACGTAAGGGGGGAATGCGAATTATTGGTCCCAATTGTTTAGGTTTAATGAATCCCCTTGCAGGGCTAAATGCCACTTTTGCGGGTACAAGCGCTCGTTCTGGCAATGTCGCGTTCATCAGTCAAAGTGGAGCGCTTTGTACTTCGATTTTAGATTGGAGTTTAGGTGAGAATGTCGGCTTTAGTGCCTTCGTTTCCATTGGTTCGATGCTGGATGTCGGTTGGGGTGATTTGATTGAATATCTTGGGGATGATCCCCATACCCACAGCATCGTTCTCTATATGGAATCCATCGGTGATGCCCATGCTTTTCTCTCGGCAGCCCGCGAGGTCGCAATGGATAAACCGATTATTGTCTTGAAAGTTGGACATACGGAGGCAGCAGCAAAGGCGGCGGCTTCACATACGGGAGCTTTGACGGGTAGTGATGAAGTTTTAAATGCGGCTTTTCGGCGCTGTGGGGTATTGCGAGTACATACCATTTCAGACTTGTTTGATATGGCGGAAACTCTGGCAAAACAACCGAGACCTAAGGGCAATCGTCTCTCGATCGTTACCAATGCAGGAGGTCCTGGGGCGATCGCTACCGATGCCTTGATCAGTGGTGGTGGTACATTATCGGAACTTGCACCAGAGACAATCCAGAAATTAAATCAGTTTTTACCCGCGCAATGGAGTCATCACAATCCCATTGATATTCTCGGAGATGCCAGCAGCGATCGCTATGCCCAAACCCTTGAAGTAGTTGCCGATGATCCCAATAGTGACGCGATGTTGGTAATCTTGACTCCACAGGCGATGACCAATCCCACCCAAACCGCAGAGAAGCTCAAGTCCTATAGCAAATTAGGAAAGCCAATTTTATCGAGTTGGATGGGTGGTGCAGAAATCGCCGCAGGAACGGAAATTCTTAATCAAGCGAAGATTCCCACATTTCCCTATCCCGATACGGCGGTGCGCTTGTTTAACTACATGTGGCACTATACCTACAATCTGAAGGGAATCTATGAAACGCCTTCCCTACCTGTGGATTCGGATTTACATGCGCCCGATCGCCAGTTAGCTGAACGCATTCTCGCGCAAGCCACAAAAAGCGATCGCTATCTATTGACTGAATACGAATCGAAAAATTTACTCGCCGCCTATGGTATTCCCACAGTACCGACCGAAATCGCCACCAGCGATATTGAAGCCGTAGAAATCGCCGATCGCTTTGGCTATCCCGTTGTACTTAAACTGCATTCGGAAAAGATTACCCATAAAACCGATGTGGGTGGTGTGCGTTTGCATTTAGAAGATGCGGCGGCAGTTACCCGCGCCTTTATGGGGATCGCTGCCAAGGTTCGTGCTATTGATCCTGAAGCCTTTTTGGGTGTCACGGTACAGCCAATGGTAAAAATGGAAGGCTACGAATTGATTCTCGGCAGTAGTCTTGATCCTCAATTTGGGGAGGTGATGCTTTTTGGGATGGGTGGTCAATTGGTGGAGGTATTTCGCGATCGCGCCTTAGCTTTGCCGCCACTAAATACCACCCTTGCAAGGCGCATGATGGAACAAACCCGCATTTACCAAGCCTTGCAGGGAGTCCGAGGTAGAAAAGCGATCGATATGGCAAAACTTGAGCAATTACTGGTTAACTTCAGTCAACTAGTAGTTGAGCAACCTCAGATTCGCGAAATTGATATTAATCCTTTGCTAGTTTCGGCTGATGGGATGATCGCCCTTGATGCCAGAGTTGTATTACATACGGATGAAGACATCGCTCAACGTCCGATCCCTGCGATTACGCCCTATCCCACCAAATATGTGCAATGTTGGCAATCTCGTAAGGGCGATCGCGTTACCATTCGTCCTATTCGTCCTGAAGATGAGCCATTAATGGTGCAGTTCCATCAGAGTCTCTCGGAAGAGAGCGTCTATTTGCGTTATGCCCATACGGTTAAACTAACCAAGCGGATCGCCCATGAACGTTTGACCCGCATTTGCTTTATTGATTACGATCGCGAAATGGTCTTAGCTGCCGATTACAAAAATCCTGAAACCTCCGAGCATGAGATTTTGGGTGTCGCAAGGCTAAGTAAGTTACATGGCACGAATGAAGCCGAATTTGCACTCATTGTTAGCGATCACTATCATCATCAAGGGTTAGGCACTGAGCTACTACGCCGCATTTTAGAAATTGGTAAGGAACAAAATCTAGAAGCGATCGTTGGCTATATCCTCAATAGCAATGACCCCATGCAAAGCATTTGTCGCAGATTAGGATTCAAACTCCAACCCGATCCCGATGAAGGCATGTTGAAAGCTACCTTTGTCCTGTAATTCAAGAGCCTTGCAAAGCAAGGCTCTTGAATTACAAATTGCCTTTTCGCATTTCTTCGGCAATAAACTCACTAGCTCTCGCCGTAATCGCCATCTCCGTTAAGGTCGGACTTTGCCAACCAGAGGAAGTCCAACAAGCCCCATCGGTGACAAAGAGATTTGGCGCTTCCCATATTTGGTTATGGGCATTGACAACTGAATGATCGGGGGAGTTGCCCATTCTCGCGCCACCGACTTCATGGATGTAATAACCGGGGGGCGCAGAATATGACATGGTTTCCTCCATGCGACTAACAAATTCTGAAAACACAGGTACATGGAACATCTCCGTCAATTGCATATTCTTGCCCCCTGCGAGTTTGATGATTTCATCAATCTGTCGGTGCATATGATCGAGCATCAGATGTTCATTCTCTGACCATGCACATTCAATGTGCGGCACAGGCAGACCCCACGCATCCACGACATCCTGACTTAGTTGCACGCGATTTTCATAGCGCGGCAAAACCTCACCGTGGGCAATCAGGAAACCAATTGAGCCATCGCCGACTTTTCGCAAAATATGGGGTAAATCAAAGCGCTGTACGCCGCCCCAAATGCCATAGCCACGCAAGAATTTCTCCTGTTGCGATTCTAAATTGCAGAAGCAGGGGATAAAAAAGCTATCACAGCCTGAAAGATCAAAGGTTTTGGTTTGCTTGATCTTAGGTAACAAAAAGAAAGTCGAAGTGGACACATGATCCATCAAAAATCTACCGAGCATTCCCGAAGGATTAGTTAATCCCGCAGTTTGATATTTCTCGGTGGAGTGCAATAGAATCCGCACCGATTCAATCGTCGAAGCACATAAAACTACCGTCCGCCCAAAGGCTTCATAGGCTTGATTAGTATTGCGATCGATATAGCCCACCCCACGCGCCCGATGGGTATCAGGATCAAAAATTACATGGCTCACCATCGCATCCGATCGCAAAGTCACATTTCCCGTAGCGATCGCCGCCTTCAGCGAAGAACCCAAACTGGAGTACGCGGGCCAAGGCTGTTCTGGCGTGCGACGATGCAATCCAAAACCCCGTGAAGGGATCAAGCGACGATCTGACCATTTACTTTCGACAATTTGCTTGAGATGCTCCTCCGCAGGGGTTAGCGGCAAAGTCGGCTGATAGTCGCCATCGGGCAGTTGTGCCAATCCCTCTTGGCTACCCCGCACCTGAAAGAATTTTTCTAACTTGCTGTAGTAGGGCGCGAGATCCTGATAGGTGATCGGCCAGTCCTGCTCATGCCCATCACGACTTGCCGCCTTAAATTCATAATCGGATAAGCGTAAAGTGATTCCACCCCAAGTTAAGCTCTTGCCCCCCACCTGACGACCCCGAATCCAATAAAAGGGCTGATCGGGTGGAGTAGTATAGGGATTGTCTTTTTCATCAATAAATAAATCAGGATTTGCCTTCCAATATCCGGGATGCATCGACTGATAGGACTGACGCTTGGCGATCGCAAGGTTATAAACTCGCTTTGCCATATCCCTTGCCTGATTGCCTAGTTCGGATGCATCGGGAGTCCGACCTGCTTCTAAGACAAGGACTTTTAAACCACGTTCGCTTAATTCCTTGGCAGCCACGCCGCCATTGGCTCCAGAGCCAACTACGATCGCATCGTAAACTTCTGTAGAAGGGTGGGGACTCATGTTATTTCTTGACAAACCTTTTGCTTAACAACACTTCGGATAGATTTAGAAAATAGAAAAAAGCCATTCATCGTATAAGGTGCAGTTATTACAGCGCTTTGCGCTCAAACCCAAACCAAGATATTTTTTGAAAGGCTTGCTTCGCAAGCCTTTCAAAAAATATTTTGTGGTTCGTTTGATCAAAAATTGCTGTAAATGACTACACCAAATGAATAGCATAAATTTCATGTTACCTAGTCTACTGAGTAAAGCCCAACAAAAGTTTCTGATAAGTAGCTAAGCGTAATTAAAAACCAGAACCAAAACCTGTGGCGCACGTGCAGCGTGCGCCACAGGTTTTGGTTCTGGTTTTATACTTAATTACACCCAGCTACTTACACAATGTAATTTTAGCTTAGGACATAAAACCCAAAAGATGAGTGGCAGCGCGAAGCGCTGCCACTCATCTTTTGGGTTTTGATTTGTCCTAGCTATCTCTTACATTGCTATATATGGAGATCGGGTTTTAGATGATGAGGGGCGATCGCACTTTCTTTACTGATCATCACTACTTGCCTCTCCGACATAAATACCAATATCTCGTGCTGTTCTCACTAAAAAACCTTGAGGATCAACACTTGAGGGAGCCTTCTTTTCTCTACGTCCCTTCTTGATTTGCTCAATTACCCGACTTATGGGAACACTACTCACCCTACCATTTTCCCAAATCACCATCTGGTTATAGTTACCATTCGCAATTAAATCCACTGCCTCTCGTCCAAAGGCAGTTGCTAACAGGCGATCGCTAGAAGTTGGTGTACCACCTCGCTGCACATGACCTAAGACCGTAACGCGAGTATCAAATGGATGAATGTAATTAGGATCGGATGTATTAATCTGACACATCTTACTACCACATTCTTTAATATGCCGCGCCACATAATCGCCAATGTAATGTTCTTTTTGTCCGAGATGATTTTTCACACCCTCAGCAACTACGACTAGAGCAAACCTTCTGCCACTCTTCTGTAACTCTTGAATATGGCAACAGACTCCCGTAATCACATCTTCATTTAAAACAGGAGTTAATTCAGGAATGAGAATTGCATCAGCACCACCCGCAATTCCCGCTTCCATCGCCAGATAGCCTGAATCTCGTCCCATCACTTGGACAATCATCACGCGATCATGGCTAGCGGCGGTAAATGTGAGGTCATAGAGTGCTTGAGTAACGCGATTAACGGCTGTATCAAAACCCACTGACGCTTCTGTAAAAGGAATATCATTGTCAATAGTTTTGGGAACGGCAACCCAATTCCATGAGGCTCCTTGCTCCGCAGCTTTTTGAGCTAATCCATCCAAAATCTCAATACTGCCATCACCACCCATCACGATCAGAGCCGTTAATCCTAACTTTTCATAGCCCTTAATAATGTCTTCAGCATGTTGCTCAGGATCACCTTTACTAATCGAACCCAATACACTACCACTCAGAAAATAAAGGATATCTAGCCCCTGCACTAACCCCGGAATATCGTAGCCATGCTCCTTGATGCGTAACTCTTCTGGCTGACGTTTGCCAACTAATAGTTCGATAAAACCATCGGTTCCATAGGGAATGCCATAGACTTCCCATCCATATTTATAGGTTGCTACCTTCACAACGGCACGAATGACGGCATTCAGTCCAGGACAGTCTCCCCCACTGGTTAGAATACCGATACGCTTAGGCTTGTGGTTATTTACCATTTGATTTTCCCACCTATGGATAGTCTTCGCAATTTCGACTCTGTAGCACAAAACTATGAAGAATCGGTTATATCTAATTTTCTCGCTTTTTGAGTATCAAAATCTATCCTTCGATAAAACTTAAGGAAATTTCTTAAATTTTGCAACACAAGTTAATACATTGCTTTGCACTCAAACCCAAACCAATAAATCTTTTGAAAGTGCTGCTTTGCAGCACTTTCAAAAGATTTATTGTGGTTCACTTGCTCGGAAATTGCTGTAACAATTCTACAATTTCAGTCTAAGTGTTAAAGTTTTGTGTTTTTTGTACTAATTCTATCCAGAAATTAGAGAATGAAAGATGAATAGTGCGAAATACCTCTACTTTAGCAACAAAGGTATTGTTTATGCTGTCGAGAATCTCCCTTCCACAGCCAAATATTGAAGATGGTTCGCCCAATCCTCGATTCCATTCTTTAGATTTGACGATTCGCCAAAACCGTAACCGCCAAGATGCTCTGATTGAAGTATTACACAGGGCGCAAGAACAGTTTGGCTACCTCGAAAAAGATGTCCTTACCTATATCGCAAGAGAATTAAAACTCCCCCTTAGTCGAGTATATGGTGTAGCAACTTTCTATCATCTTTTCTCGATCCAGCCTAAATGTAAACATACCTGTTCTATTTGTTTAGGAACGGCTTGTTATACCAAAGGGGGGCAAGCTTTGTTAGACATCTTAACTAAGGAACTGCACCTCAAGGCGGGAGAGCGATCGCCTAATGGCAAAGTATTTCTACGAGTAGAGCGCTGCATTGGTAACTGTGGTGTTGCGCCTGCGGCGATCTATGACGGTCATGTATCGCGTCAACAAAGCCCCGAAGATGTTTTAGCAATGGTCAAAGGCTGGATGGAGGAGCCATAAGTACTAATTATGGATATTGAAGGACTATTACAAATTGCGAAGGAAGAACGCGATCGCCAAAAGAGTATTCGCATTCGGTGCTGTACTTCGGGTGGATGCCAAGCCTCTGGCTCTTTAGAGGTTCGCGATCGCCTTGCGGCGGCTATTCATGCCGATGGACTGGAAGAGACTGCGGAAGTAGTCAGTGTTGGCTGTATGGGTTTTTGTGGTCGAGGACCTTTAGTCGCCGTTGATCCTTCGAGTGTTCTTTATGAGAGGGTGAAACCTGAGCAAGCGGCATCGATTGTGAGTGGACTTAAAGGGGGCAATGTCACGGCGAACCTTGGCGATCTTGAACATCCGTTTTTTACACAACAATTGCGAATTGTATTGGAACATATTGGCAAAATTGATCCTACCCGCATTGAGTCCTATATTGCTGTTGGCGGTTATCGTCAGCTTTATCGCACTCTCCATGAAATGTCACCACAGCAGGTAATTGATGAAGTTACTCGCAGTGGTTTGCGCGGTCGTGGTGGTGCGGGCTATCCCACAGGGTTGAAATGGGCGACGGTTGCCAAAATGCAAGATCGGCGGCGCAATCAAACTCCAAATCAACCTCAACAGAAATATGTGATTTGCAATGCCGATGAGGGTGACCCGGGGGCATTTATGGATCGCAGTATTCTCGAGAGCGATCCGCATCGGGTACTAGAGGGCATGGCGATCGCTGCCTATGCGGTCGGCGCAACTCACGGCTATGTCTATGTGCGTGCCGAGTATCCACCTGCGATCGAGCATATCCGCCTCGCCATTCAACAAGCCAAACAGCATGGCATCCTCGGCAGTCAAATCTTCGAGTCCACCTTTGACTTTAAGATTGATGTGCGCGTCGGCGCAGGAGCCTATGTTTGCGGTGAAGAAACGGCTCTGATTGCCTCTATTGAAGGTGGTCGCGGTATTCCTCATCCCCGCCCGCCCTATCCTGCGGAATCAGGGCTCTGGAGCTGTCCCACCCTGATCAACAATGTGGAAACCTTCGCCAATATTGTGCCAATCATTCGCAATCGTGGCGCATGGTATGCCAGCATCGGTACAGAAAAGAGCAAAGGCACAAAGGTATTTTCCCTAGCAGGAAATATCGCCAATACAGGGTTAGTGGAAGTGCCTATGGGCATTCCCTTACGCCAAATCGTCGAAGATATGGGTGGTGGTGCGGCAAATGGCGGCAAGGTCAAGGCAGTGCAGACAGGTGGACCTTCAGGTGGTTGTATTCCTGCCTCTGCCTTTGATACCCCCGTTGATTATGAGGCAATGCAAGCCCTTGGTTCCATTATTGGGTCAGGGGGCATGGTGGTCATGGATGAAAATACGAATATGGTGGATATGGCAAGGTTTTTCATCCAGTTCTGTATGGATGAATCCTGCGGTAAATGTATTCCTTGCCGTGCGGGTACGGTGCAACTCCATCAGCTATTAACCAAGTTCGTAGAGCATAGAGCCACGGAAGCTGATCTCGCCAGTCTCGAAGAACTCTGTGGCATGGTGAAATCCATGAGTCTCTGCGGTTTAGGACAATCTGCCCCTAATCCGATTGTGAGTACATTAAGACATTTTCGTGATGATTATTTGAAGTTGTTAGCTGTTAGCGATTAGCTGTTAGCTGTTAGTTGTTAGCGATTAGCTGTTAGCAATCTTTAAATAGCTTGGAATAATTACCAATTACCAATTACCAATCACCAAAAGCTAAAAGCTAAAAGCTAAAAGCTAAAAGCCCAAAAAACAAGGAGATAAAACCATGAATTCCATAACTCCATCCATTGAATTTTTTGCAGGTATTCCCGAAGAGTTGAGTGATGTGCGGCTGAGGCGCGATCGCAATACTGGCGAAAACTCCGTCAAGATGACTTTTGTGAATATCAAGGCAGTGCAAGGCGCAAATAGTTTTGCTAAGGCATCTTTTAACGATATCAGACTGGTCGATAGTGAAGGGACTATTTCCATTGAGCCGAAAACCTCGAAGCTCTTTTGGCAAGATAAAGGCGATGATTCCGAATTGGCAAAAATCGAAATTGTGTTTGATGTTGGATCAACCGACCATTGGGATCGCTTCATGCGATTTATGGAACGCTATGCTGCAGCCAATGGCTTTGAATTTACCGCATCATAAGTATAGCAATCCTAAATCATTTGTGAGAAGTTTGAACTTTTAAGTTGCTATACCATAAAGCATCTAGTTAAATGTTTTCTCACGACTCATTTAGGATTGCTATAGTCCTAACGAAATGTAGAACGTAATCGCTAACTTCTATAAAGTTTTATTTTAATGCCTTAATGTGAATAATCCTCTTAATGAAGATGAATTAAAATGGGATTAATATATAAAATAATTAGTCATCATAGATTTAGAAAGTCATGACAATCAACAAAAAATATGTCGAGCGAAATGACGAGGATGTAAACAAATTTATCAGGGCTTTTAAATTCTCTCTTGAAGAATCAAGCTCAACTGGTAAAAAAGTTCCTTTTATATTTCTTCTCTATGGTCTTGGTGGAGTAGGGAAGCATGATTTCCTAGAGAACTTAGAAGAGGTAGCAAAAAAATCAACAAAAAAGGAAGGCAAGAACTCCACAGATGTCAGGATTATCCGAATTAATTTTGGGCAATTAGGGACTCCGAAAGAAGCATTAAAACTAATGGATAAGATTGCATCAGATCCTGCTTTTGACAAGAATTTTGTTGATAATATTCTACATTCTCTACAACATGAAAATCATCTATTCCAAGGCAGTACCTTCAGGGAAGTATCTAATCTTTATCAAGACACATTAAATAAGCTTAGAGCAACTGGAAGTAAAAGTTCAGAACCAGTTACCAAGGAGCAAATTGAAAGTGTTTCCAAGTTGGCAGAGTTAGGAGGTAAGGTTATTACTTCTAGTCTTGCGCTAGCTCTTGGTGCTCCAGCGTTAATGCCAATGGCTTCTAGTATTGGTGGGGAAATTGTACAAATTGTACGAACTTCACCAGAGATCGCCGCTTCACTTCTGGAAATTAAAGATGGTCTTTTAAATCAACACCACGCAACTCAAAATGAAAATGTACGTAAGCTTTTGTTAGCTCCTTTAATATACTTGACACCACTATTTATTGAAATGTTAATTGAAGCCTCGAAGAAGCAGTCTATTATCTTGATATTTGAAAAATACGAAAAAATCCACTCAACTGATAAATTAACTTCAGATTTAAATGAATGGTTTTGTCAATTTTTATTCTCTACTGAAAGTAAATTATTTAACCATCAATCTAATCACAAAGTAATCATAATAATCTCTGGACGTAATCGGTTAACTAAGCAAGACAATTGGTCTAACTTTATAGATCAAGAACAAGATAGTCAAATCGCCATCGAGCTTTGTCTTGATTGTTTTAAAGAAAAGGATGAAGTAGATAAATACTGTAAACAGCAGCTAGAGCAAGAGCTTACCGATGAAGAAAGAGATGAAGTAACACAGAAATATTTTTCACTAACTAAAGGACATCCGAAGTATCTTGAACTCCTTTGCAAACAAAGAATAGAAAAGAAAGAAATTGATGATTCAGTAATTAATCGGGATATTTTAAATGTCTTTTTATCTGGATTTTCAAATAAAAAACAAAAAATTATTCAAATAATATCTTGTTGTCGCTGGTTTGACCAACAGTTAATTCAGTATTTTTTAGATCAAGCACTTCTGGAATTGAACACTTCGCAAGAAAATCAAAAAACTGATGTTGACTACTTGTTTGATTGGCTATCAAAACAATATTTTGTTATTCTCAATCAAGATAGATATCACTTTCATGATTTAGTTCGTCAAGTACTTCGGAGAAATCTTTTTCAAGAAAATCGAGAACTTTTTTATGAAATTCACAATCATCTCGCAATTTACTTCAAACAACGAGCAGATAAGTTAAGCCGTGACAAGCTACCATTTACTAAATATAGCGATATTGAGTGGTGTGGATATATTGGAGAATATCTTTACCATGCTTGCTTTGCTCAACAATCTGACTATCAGAGTTCATTTTTATACCACTTGTTTGCTTCAATTTATCTGCGTAAGAACGAAATAATCCAAATAGCCTTTGATAAAATTTGCGAGGAATCTAGTGGAACGAATAATCATGAGTTAAAAGATCATCCTCTTCTCCAGAGTCCCACCAAAATCTTTTTGAAAACACTAGAATTCGTAGCCAAATATAAATGGGTAGCTTTTGAACTCAATTACAACACTCATTATGGTAAATATCGCTCACGGATTGAAGCAGTTGTGCAATTAGCCAAAAATCATTTTGAGCAATTAAACGATGATATTGGTAAGGTTGCAGTGCTGGAATACATTGTTAAAAATTTCTCCCCAAATGCGTCAAAAGAAGATAAATATAAATGGGAAGCATACTTACGAGATGCTATTGACAAGACGGCTAACCATGTTGATCCAACGTTTAGTAGTCAACTTTTTATGCAAAGCGTGTGTTGGCAATCAGATCACGACGACATTAGCCTCAACTGGTGTAAGAAAGCATTGGAATATAAACCAGACAATGCTAATGCCTTATTTAAACAAGGTCACATTCTTAAATTGCAAGGAGATAAATACAAAGATCAGAAGAATGAAGAAGAAGCACGTGATCATTATGAGGAAGCCCTCAAAAATTATGAAAAGGCAATCAGCATACAACGATATGATCATCGCTTTTGGGAAGCTAAGGGGCAAACTTTAGAGTGTCTGAGACAAAACATTGAAATATCCATAGAAAAAATCAAAAATCATCATAATCATGACGAAAATCAGGCAGAAAGTCTTCGCGTCCTTCTCATTCGGAAAGTTGAGTATTGTCAAAAAGAGGTTGATAGCTATTATCAGACAATGCGATTTAGACCTACTGAAAAAGAAAACTATGATAAATCTGTAGAAAAATATAAAGATGCTTTAAAAGATTTTATGGGATCAATCAACAGTCAAAATATGGAGGCATTAAATATATTCATAAAATCAATTAATTTTGACAAGCAAGAAAATTGCTCAGAACACAAAAGCTATGGTGGTTTAGTTGATGCGGGTGATAAGCTTAGATTAACTTGTTCTTCGGATGAAGAGATTCAAAGGTCTATAGACATATACAATCGAGCAATTACAATGAATCCTGAATTTCCATTAGCTTGGTATAGTCTAGGATTGGCTTATACTGAGCTTGCTAAGCTTAAGCAAGACAAAGAAGAATTTTTTAGACTAGCAATTAAATATTATAATAAAGCTTTAGAACGTAGAGACGATTTGACTTGGGCTTTATATGATAAGGGAATAGCTCTCCACTATATTGCAGATAAGCAAAGTCACAAATTATACTCTGGAGAAGCTAAATCTGAATATAAAGATGCGTTAGAAAACTTTGATCTAGCAATTCAAATTGATCCTGAGTATGAAGATGCTTGGTATAGAAGAGGTTTAACACTAGCAAAGTTAGAGCGCTATGAAGAGGCTATTGCTAGCTTTGATAAAGCTATTGAAATTACTACTTTAAAGAATCCAAAGAATGCCGATAAATTATGGTATGACAGAGGTGTTGCATATAGTAATTACAAGGCATATGAAGAAGCTATTTCTAGCTTTCAAAAAGCTATTGATATTCGTAAAGATTATTCTCTGAATACATCTTATTCTGATCCAAATGTATTTTATTATGACGCTGAGTATAAGTTGGGTAATGCATTAAAAGAAAATCAGGAATATGAAAAAGCGATTAAAGTATATAATAAAATAACTGAGACTATTACAGGCAAAGCACAAGTTTACTTTGATTTAGGACAGATTTATACAATAAGAAATAAAGATGACAAAGAAGCAATACAGCAATATAACAAATGTTTAGAATATGCAAAAGACGATCTAAAGTACGAATGCCAACTTACACTTGTAGATCTTCTATTAAATCAACGTAACTACACGAGTGCCATTCAGTTATTAGAGAATGCCTTGGATTTTTTAAAAAATAGTTCAAGGAATAAAGAAGATAAATATATAAAAATGTATTCATCTAAATTAAAAGTAATGGCTCAATGTTTTTTGGAATCAAATTATTCTGACAATAATGAGAATATTTGGAGGTTAAAATCAATAATGAAATTGTGTAACAATATACCTGAAGCAAATTCAACTTTTCTGCAAATCTTTAAAAATGAATCTGTTTTTCAACAAATTAATAATGAAGGTGAAGATAGAAGAACAAAATATAAACGAGATGCTAATATTTGGTAAATCCATAAATCAGGTATCTAGAATTATAAGATACTGGCTATGTAGAATTTGGAGTACTAACAATGATCTCGCAGCTACTTTAAATTCATGCTTATATAGTTCAATCAAGTTTTCCTCAAACGTGGGTTTGGTTGTATCAATTACAATTTTCCATGACCTATCCCGTAAATCAATAGGGAAAATAAAGTCAATTATTTCATCCTCAGCATTGAAGAAAAGAAGAAAACTATCATCTTGAATATTAGGAGAATGAATTTTTGTACTGTCCAAGAAGACACTAATGCAACGAATGACACTTGCCCATTGTTCATCACTTATCTCAATACCATCAGAGTTAAACCAAGCAATAGCATCTCGGTTTGACTCTCTCTCTAACCAATTGTCTTGCCGAAATATTGGATGTTGGCAACGAAACTCTATTAGCTGCTGGACAAATTTTAATAGCGCCTCATTTTCCGCACTTAATTCCCAATTAAACCAAGAAATTTTATTGTCTTGGCAATAAGGATTATTATTTCCCTGTTGAGTTCGCCCAATTTCATCACCACCTAACAGCATCGGTACACCTTGAGACATCATCAGAGTTACTAAAAAGTTGCGTTTCTGCTGCGATCTCATCCGCAAAATTTCTGAGTCATCTGTCTCTCCTTCTACGCCAAAATTCTCAGAACGATTGTGATTACTGCCACTATCTTCCAAATTCGCTTCGTTATGTTTCTCATTATAGCTAACTAGATCGGTGAGGGTAAAACCATCATGACAGGTAACATAATTAATGCTGGCATGGGGGCGACGGTAATTGTGTTGATACAAATCAGGGCTACCTATAAAGCGATCAGCAAATTCTTTGAGCTTGATGTCTTCACCACGCCAGAAATCTCGCATCACATCGACATACTTGCCATTCCATTCCGACCATAAAATGGGGAAATTTCCGATCTGATAGCCTCTGTCTCCTGCATCCCAAGCTTCAGCAATCAACTTAACTTGAGAAAGAATAGGATCTTGATGGATAAGAGTAAAAAAAACTCCTAGTGGATCAAAATCATAGTTAGCAACTTTGATCTTTCTCTGTCCAGCCCCCCGCCATATATCTATTTCAATCAATTCTCCTCTACCTAAAGCTGCTGCTACATCAAAACGAAAACCATCAACGTGCATTTCTGTCACCCAGTAACGTAGACTATCCATAATTAGCTTTAAAACTTGAGGATGAAGAGTATTAGGACAGTTACCGCATCCAGAAAAATCTGTATACTCTCTTAGATTATTTTCTTGTAATCGATAATAAACTGCATTGTCAATTCCTCGTAGAGATAGGGTTGGACCAAGATGATTACCTTCTCCCGTATGGTTATAGACGACATCTAAAATCACTTCTATGCCTTCAGCATGGAGGCATTTAACCATATGCTTAAATTCTGTCACCTGCTCTCCCAAAATGCCACTAGCACTGTACCCAGAATAGGGTGCAAAATAACCGATGGGATCGTACCCCCAGTAATTGCTTAACCCTCTATCAGCAAGCAAACCTGAGTAAAGGAAGAAGTGATGAATCGGTAAAAGCTCAACTGCTGTAATACCAAGAGACTTCAAATGGGCGATCGCCGCAGGATGTGCAAGACCAACATAAGTACCTCGTAGATTTTCAGGAATGTCGGGGTTCTGCTGAGTAAAGCTCTTGACATGAGTTTCATAAATAATAGTCTGATTCCAAGGTGTTTGGAGAAGGCGATCTCCATCCCAATCAAAGGAGTCATCTACAACCACTGACTTAGGAATCAGGTGAGCATCATCTTGATAAGATATGGACAAGTCTTTTTGCGAATCGTCCCAAGCATAACCAAAAATTTCTGCCCCATGAATGACATCACCTGCGATCGCTTTAGCATAGGGATCGATCAGGAGCTTTGCTGGGTTAAAGCGATGTCCCTGTTCAGGCTTATGAAGACCATTAACTCGAAATCCATAGTTCTGTCCAGGTTTTACCTCAGGTACATAGAAAGACCAAATATGATTCTCGCCTTCAACTAGCGGTAAACGAGTTTCTCGATTTTCTTGATCGAACAAACACAATTCAATACCTGCTGCATGTTTGGAAAAGATAGCAAAATTAGTTCCTTTGCCATCCCAAGTTGCCCCTAATGGATAAACCGTTGGATGCCTAGAGTCTAAATCCGTCAACATAAAATACTCTTTATCTATTTATTCACAGTTAACTATATGCCTTGGAATCTAGAACGCTTCTGGGAAAGACTTTTTTAACTTTGATGGAACCTACAATAACGATAATTGATTCGATAAAAAACAAATGTTTATTAACAAAGAGTTTTTAAATTACTCACAGAAACTCCTATAAACTATGGTACTTCTGACATGACTTTCCATAATTGAATTGTTATAATCTGTGACAATAATTTATCTTCACAGTAATGTTCGTATATTGTATTTATTACAGGAGAATAATTGCATTCTTATAATTTCCATGTATCAATGAGATGTCTTTCTCTAGTTATATTTCAACATAATTTAGAGACTTCTTAAAAATAGATTATAGATTATTGCAAGTTCAAGTAAAGATTTAATCTGCTTGGAGTAAGGAGAAATGGCTGTAGTAACCCTAAAAATTAATGATATCGAAGTTGCTGCCGAGCAGGGTAAAAGCATTCTAGCTACGGCAAAAGAAGCAGGGATCGCTATTCCGACTCTGTGCCATTTAGAAGGCGTGAGTGATGTCGGAGCCTGTCGCCTTTGCATGGTGGAGGTTAAGGGTAGTAATAAATTACTTGCTGCCTGTGTTACTCAAGTTGCAGAAGGAATGGAAGTGCATACCCATACAGATCAGCTAAAAAACTATCGCAAAATGGCTGTGGAAATGCTATTTGCGGAAGGTAATCATGTCTGTGCGGTCTGTGTGGCTAATGGCAATTGTGAACTGCAAAATATGGCGATCGCCACAGGTATGGAGCATTCCCGCTTTCCCTATCAGTTTCCGCAGCGTGATGTGGATTTATCCCATGATTTATTCGGGATCGATCGCAACCGTTGCATTTTCTGTACGCGCTGTGTGCGGGTATGCGATGAAATCGAGGGGGCGCACGTCTGGGATGTGGCAAATCGCGGCGCACAATCGCGCTTAATCACGGGACTCGATCAGCCTTGGGGCGAAGTCGATGCTTGTACCTCTTGCGGTAAATGCGTGGATGCTTGCCCCACGGGAGCCATTTTTGATAAAGGCTCGGCAGTTGGTGAAATGGAACGCGATCGCACCAAGTTGGAATTTATCGTTACTGCGAGAGAGCAGAAACAATGGAATAGGTAAAAACTTATGAAAACCATGAGACGCTATTGGGAAACCCATAATGGTGAGGTTTCTCCTCTTCTCTATATTCATGATTACCTCCGATCTCAAGATCATCCTAGCAGTCAATTTTTAGAAGCTTCCGATTATAAATTTCTTGCTGAAAAAGTGGGGCTGCCAGAAGTTGCGGTTCGAGGAATCATCTCTTACTATGCTGATTTACACCAACCGCATAGGGAACTGCGGGTATGTCAGGGGACATCCTGTATTTTGGCTGGGGCAAAGGATTTGCAAGCAAATTTAGAAGAGCAACATAGTTGCAAGGGGGTCTATTGTTTGGGCTATTGCGATCGCTCTCCTGCGGTGTTAGATAGCCAAGAACGGATATTTTGCGGTGTTGCTACTCAAAATTTAGAGAAGATTTCTCTAACAGAATCACAGAAATCCCTATCTGTAAGCTGTCTGGCTCCGCAACCGATTATCACTCGGCGGATTACTGAAGATTATGCTGACCTAGCGAAAGCACGTTCCGTAGGTGTGTATTCCACCTTTCTCAAGGCACTGGATGGCAGTCCTGAAAATGTCCTATCAAGTCTAGAAAAATCGGGACTGAGGGGACGTGGTGGCGCAGGATTTCCCACAGGTAAGAAATGGCGCAGTTGTGCTGAAGCTGAGGGCAAACCTCGCTATGTAGTCACCAATGGCGATGAGGGCGACCCCGGTTCATTTATTGATCGCGTTCTTATGGAAAAAGATCCGCACGGCGTACTTGAGGGGATTCTCCTCTGTGGTTATGCGGTGGGCGCGAGTCAAGGGATTGTGTTTATTCGTTCAGAATATCCACAGGCGATCGCCACCATGCGACAGGCGATTGATGATGCTAGGAATGCAGGTATTTTTGGCGCTGCAAATTTTCCCTTTGAGATTTCTGTATTTGTGGGTATGGGTAGTTATGTTTGCGGCGAAGAAACTGCCATGCTGAACACCATTGAAGGATTGCGCGGCGAAGTGCAGATCCGTCCTCCCTATCCGACCGTAGAGGGACTCTATGGTAAACCCACAGTGGTTAACAATGTGGAAACTCTGGTCAATGTGGCGGCAATTCTAGACATGGGGGCAGCAGCTTACGCCAATCTTGGCACAACAGCCAGTGCTGGCACAAAAGCCATGTGTTTGAATTATGGTTTTGCCCGTTCAGGGATTGTGGAAGTCGAATTTGGAATGACTTTGCGCGAATTAATGGCCGCCGCAGGAGGCAGTGCCGATGGTCAACCCTTAGAAGCAATTCTCCTCGGAGGTCCAATGGGTAGCCTCTTAACTCCTGAGCAATGGGATTTGCCGATTTGTTATGGAGCTATGTCGGCGCAAGGGATTCAGCTAGGACATGGTGGGCTAGTCGCCTTACCACAGGGTACAGACTATCGAGCTTTGTTAGAGCATTGGCTAGAGTTCATGGTGGATGAGTCCTGTGGTAAATGTGTTCCCTGTCGGCTGGGTTCCCACAAGGCTCTCAATTTGGTTCGCGATCGCCTTCATCAAAAAGATAGCCGATCGCAACTAGAGCGATTATTTAACGTGATGGAACAGGGAAGTCTCTGTGCCTTTGGTCAGTCGATGCCCGTCCCCATGCGGCAAATGATTGAACATTTCGGCGATCGCATTTTCAGTTAGAGCTAAGCATTCAGGACTAAGTTTATGAATAACTTACAGGCTTCAATTAATGGGCAAGTGATCAACATCCATGCAGGGGAAACCATTCTTCAAGCTGCCAAACGTCTGAATATATCTATTCCCACTTTATGTTATGGGGAAGGACTGCGCCCAGAGGGAGGTTGTCGCCTCTGTTTGGTAGAGGTCAATCACAGAGATAAACCTGTGGCAGCTTGTCACACACCAATTCTCGCAGGTATGGAGATCCAAACCCATACGCCAAAATTGGAAGAATTACGGCGCGATATTCTCTCTCTTTACCTTGAGTCAGACTTTCAGGATCAATCACTATCAAGGATTGAATCTGATGAATCAGAGAATATGCTGCATCATCCTCAAAGTCACAAATTTAATCAATTACTTCACGACTATCATCTGCCTAGCTTTCCTTTAGGCGATCGCCATAGCGCCGCAACTAGCTCCAAAATCATCCCAAAAATTGATGATAGTCATCCCTATTTGCGCTTTGATGTCAATCGTTGCATTACCTGTCGGCTCTGTTTAAATACTTGCGAGCAGATTCAGGGGCAGTTTGTCTATGGAATTGCTAATCGTGGCGGCGCAAGTCAACTTATTTTCGGTGCAGGGATCAATTTTGCGGAAAGTCCCTGCGTATCCTGTGGGGCTTGTGTTGAGCGTTGTCCCACTGGCGCAATTAGCGATCGCGATCGCCTTGCTGCTCCGCCCATTGAATCCGTAACGGAAACTGTATGTGGTTATTGTGGTGTGGGTTGTCGGCTAGAGGTAAGTACTGCCCAAGTTAAAAATACCCAGACGCAAAATACTCAAACGCAAGTCGTGCAGATTTCTGGGGTTAGCGATGCGGCGGTCAATCATGGACATCTATGTGTGAAGGGACGCTATGCCCATGCCTATCACCATTCTCCCGATCGCCTGACGCAACCTCTCAAGCGTGTTGGTCAAGAATTTCAGCCGATCTCTTGGCAAGAGGCGATCGCTTTAATCGCCAGTAAACTTTTGCAAATCAAAGCTGAATCGGGACAAGATGCTCTAGGGGCTTTTACTTCCTCGCGATCGACCAATGAAGCGGCTTATCTGTTGCAAAAACTATTTCGCTCGATCATTGGTACAAATAACGTCGATTGCTGTGCGCGAGTCTGTCATTCCTCCACAGCAATGGCATTACAAATTGTCACTGGCACTGGAGCCGCCACTGCTTCCTATGAAGATATTGAGAAGGCGAAATGTATTGTCATAGCAGGAGCCAACCCTACGGAAGGACATCCAATTGTGGGCGCAAGGATTAAACAAGCAGTCCTCAATGGAGCGAAGTTGGTGATCATTGATCCCCGTCATATTGAATTAGCTGATTATGCAGATGTACATTTACAGCTATTATCAGCGACAAATGTGCCTCTCTTCAATGCGATCGCCAAAATTATCATTGCCGAAAATCTTATTGATCAAGATTATCTGCGGGAGAGAGTCGAAGGTTTTGATGAGTTCTGTAACTTTGTGCAAAACCTTGCCCTTGATGAAGTTGCCGCCATTACCAGCGTTGCTCCTGAGCTAATTCGCAAAGCAGCGCAGATCATTGGCGATGCAGGGACGGCTCTATTTGTCAGTGGTTTAGGCTTATCGGAATTAACGCAGGGCGTATCTTCAGTGATTACCTACTGCAATTTGGGAATGTTGACAGGTAGCATCGGACAGTCGGGGGCAGGAATGTTGCCATTGCGAGGACAGAACAACGTTCAAGGCAATGCCGATATGGGAGGAATGCCCAATCAATTTACAGGCTATCAGCCACTAAATTCACCAGAAGTCCGCAACCACTTAGCAAAACTTTGGGGTTCATTACCTTCTGAAACTGCGGGGTTAACCATTCCCGAAATGCTCGATGGGGCGGCGACGGGCAAGATTCGCGCTCTGTGGGTACAGGGTGAAGATATTGCCCAGAGCGACCCTAACGAACACCATGTCAGGGCAGCTTTAGCCAATTTAGACTTTCTGGTAGTGCAGGAACTCTTTCTATCGGAAACAGCCAAATATGCCCATGTAGTTTTACCTGCGGCGGCTTTTTTGGAACAGGAAGGAACCTTCACCAATGGGGAAAGACGGATTCAGCACGTCCGCCCTGCGGTCGCACCACCTTTTGATGCGCGTCCAGATTGGATGGCGATTCGAGATATAGCGATCGCCATGGGTGCTAATTGGCAATATGCCACTCCTAGCGCCGTGATGGAGGAAATTGCAAAGGTAGCTCCCCATTTATTTGGTGGGGTCAGTTATTCCCGACTCACCAACGATGGTTTGCAATGGCCTTGTTCTACCGCCGATCATCAAGGCACATCCACAGTCCATAAACAAGGATTTATTCGCGGTAAGGGTAAGCTGGTTTCCATTGACTATATTCCTAGTCCCGAACATGGTATTGCCGACTATCCGTTCCTATTAATTACAGGACGAGTTCTCGAACATTACAACGTCGGCACTATGACCAGACGTACGCCTAACCAAGTCTTAGTTTCTGAAGATTTGCTAGAAATCCATCCCTTTGATGCTCATCAACAGGGAATCAGCGATCGCCAACCCGTAAAAATTCAAAGCCGTTGGGGAGAGATTGTCGTCAAAGCCAAGCTCTCGCGAAAAATGGCTCTAGGCACATTGTTCCTCACCTTTCATTATCCCGAAACCCACACTAATTTTCTCACAGGTCCCCATTTAGATCCACAGTCACGATGTCCGCAATACAAAGCGATCGCCGTGCGTCTTCAAACTGAACTGAACCTTGAGAAACAGCTTGAGGTGACCTATGGTTAATCTATTGCCAAGCAGTAATAAAGCGAATCCTAAAGAGCAGCTTAAAGAGGGTCTGAAAGCGAAGGATTCAGCTAACAATACAGCCAAAATTAACACTAAAATTTGGGCGGTACAAAACCACCAAGTTCAGATGCGTTGGGATGATGTCGCGACCGAAGAACCCCTAGAAATTCGGCTGATGAATTCCCATCAAGCCATCTCGGTGACGATGCGAACTCCTATTGATGATTTTGATTTGGTAGCAGGATTTCTCTACAGCGAAGGATTGATTGGCGATCGCCGAGATATTCAAAGGATGAACTATTGTGTCAATCCTGAAATTGATGGCAAACAACGGCTCAATATTATCAATGTGGAGCTAAGAGAAGAATTAGTTCTCAATTTAAGCAATCTCGAACGTCATTTTTTCACAAATAGTGCCTGTGGCGTTTGCGGTAAAAACAGCATTGAAGCGTTGAAATCACGGGGTTGTCAGCCCATTGTTAGCAATCCCCAAGATCGTCCTATTTCTGCCGAAATTATTTATAGTCTCGCTGAGAAATTACGATTACAACAGAAGGTTTTTGCGGCTACAGGAGGACTGCACGCCGCCGCCCTATTTAATTTCGGAGGTGAGTTATTAAATTTGCGAGAAGATGTCGGGCGGCATAATGCTCTGGACAAGCTGATCGGCTCGGCTCTGTTAGCTGATGAAATTCCCCTCAGCGATCGCATCGTTATGATGAGTGGGCGCACTAGTTTTGAGCTAGTGCAGAAGTCAATCTTGGCGCAGATTCCCATTGTCTGTGCCGTTTCACCTCCCAGCAGCTTAGCGATCGCCTTAGCTCAAGAATTTGGGATTACATTAGTGGGATTTTTACGGGAAAACCGATTTAACGTTTATGCAGGATGGGAGCGAATTATTTTGGATTAATTTAATCTTCAAATTTAATCTTCAAGGATTGTCAATATCTATGACAAGTAAGCATTTTTAGCATCTGATTAGCCTATTCTGATTATAGAAAAGCCGCCTTTTTTAATCTGTATGGCACAAGGATAATTTACTAGAAACTATAGGAAATAGGAGCCATGGAAAAAGTAGCGCAGAATTCAGAAAAAATTAAACTCGCAACGGTTTGGCTGGCGGGATGTTCGGGCTGTCATATGTCCTTTTTAGATTTGGACGAATGGCTATTTGAACTGGTGAAATATGCCGATATCGTCCATAGCCCGATCGCTGATATTAAGGAATATCCCGAAAATGTTGATGTGTGCCTCGTTGAAGGGGCGATCGCTAATGAAGAAAATCTAGAACTAATTCACAAAATCCGCAAACAGACAAAGTTTCTGATTTCCTTTGGTGACTGTGCAGTTACAGCCAATGTCCCCGCCATGCGAAACATGATGGGCAGCAATAATGCGGATACGGTGTTACGCCGTAGTTATTTAGAGCTAGGTGATATTACACCGCAACTTCCCAAAGCTTCCGGAATTGTTCCTGAACTATTAGAAAAA
This sequence comes from Pseudanabaena yagii GIHE-NHR1, assembly GCF_012863495.1. Classification (NCBI taxonomy): domain Bacteria; kingdom Bacillati; phylum Cyanobacteriota; class Cyanophyceae; order Pseudanabaenales; family Pseudanabaenaceae; genus Pseudanabaena; species Pseudanabaena yagii. The sequence goes on along the minus strand of NZ_JAAVJL010000001.1, from coordinate 2,229,561 downwards.
GTGATGCCCGTTCACGAAGTGGTGAAAGTGGATATGTATATTCCCGGATGTCCTCCATCGGCGGATCGGATTAAGGCAGCGATCACGCCTTTGCTAGAGGGCAAGATGCCTCTAATGGAAGGACGCGAAATGATTAAGTTTGGATAGCCCTCACCCCTAGCCCCTCTCCCTTAGGGAGAGGGGAATAAGAAATAAATATTGAGAGAATCTAGTCATGGCAAAAACAGTAGTAATCGATCCCGTCACACGCATTGAAGGTCATGCCAAAATCTCGATCTTTCTGGATGATCTAGGCGAAGTTTCCGATGCCCATTTTCATGTGGTGGAATATCGCGGCTTTGAGAAATTTTGCGAAGGTCGCCCCATGTGGGAAATGGCGGGAATTACCTCACGCATTTGTGGCATCTGTCCCGTGAGTCATCTATTAGCATCCGCGAAAACAGGCGATAAATTATTAGCAGTGAAGATTCCTGTGGCAGGCGAGAAACTGCGACGGATGATGAATCTTGCCCAAATCACCCAATCCCACGCTCTATCTTTTTTCCACCTCAGTTCCCCAGATTTTCTGCTGGGTTGGGATAGTAATCCTGCTACGAGAAATGTATTTGGCTTAATGGCAGCAAATCCCGATCTGGCTAGAGGTGGTATCCGCCTGCGCCAGTTTGGTCAGCAAATCATCGAAATTCTCGGCGCAAAAAAAATTCATACGGCTTGGGCGGTGGCGGGTGGTGTGCGATCGCCTCTTAGTGAAGAAGGTCGGACATGGATTCGCGATCGCCTACCCGAATCCCTCGCCACCATTGAGAATGCTTTAGGATTATTTAAAAATTTATTAACCGAACTGCAAACGGAAGTTGATGTGTTTGGTAAATTTCCATCACTTTTTATGAGCTTAGTCGGCAAAAAAGGCGAATGGGAACATTATGGTGGACATATTCGCTTTGTCGATAGTCAAGGGCAGATCGTCGCCGATCATCTCAGTGAAGATGACTATCAGGAATATATCGGTGAAGCCGTTGAGCCTTGGTCGTACCTCAAATTTCCCTATTACAAACCCCTTGGCTATCCCGATGGAATTTATCGTGTAGGCCCCCTTGCACGGCTGAATGTTTGTGAATATATCGATACGCCTAAAGCCAATCAGGAGCTACAGGAATTTCGCGATCGCGCAGGGGGCAGGGTGGCGACCTCTTCATTTTTCTATCACTATGCGCGGTTGATTGAGATTCTTGCAGCCGTAGAGAAGATTGAGGAACTTGTGGAAGATCCTGATGTGATGTCATCTCATACTCGCGCCCAAGCAGGAATCAATGCCCTCGAAGGTATTGGCGTAAGCGAAGCTCCTCGCGGTACATTGTTCCATCACTACAACGTCGATGAAAATGGAGTGATTAAGAAAGTGAACTTGATTATCGCCACAGGTCATAACAATCTAGCGATGAATAAAACCGTCGTCCAGATTGCCAAACATTATATTCACGATGGCGATGTGTCCGAAGGTTTTCTCAATCGTGTAGAAGCAGGGATTCGCAATTTCGATCCCTGTCTGAGCTGTTCCACCCATGCCTATGGACAAATGCCGATGCAGGTGCAATTAATTGGGGCTGATGGCAAGGTGCTTAAGGAAATAAGCAAATAGGCGCTCATCACGGGAAATATAGTAAAAAGTGCACGCTGCATGTGCGATTTTTTACATTCAACTGCTGTACCTAGCTACTTAGCAAAAGGGCTACTGAACCAACTGCCCTGCTCATCATGATATTCAAATAGTAGGAGGCGCTGACATAGATTAAGTGCCTCTGGTGTCAGGACATGGGGCTTGGCAAGATATTTTTGTAAGGCTTGTTGATCGCGATCGCGGATAGTTTCCAAACGTCGCTGATGATCCATTTGCACAATCTGATGGATCGTTGCAAGTTGGATCGGTGGATCTTGACATTGCAAGCACCCATACAATAGCGACAACAAATAGGGGAGATGTCCATAGCTAGCAAGACATAACTGATCAAGGGTATCAAGATCCTCAAAAACCTCCGTCACTTGCTCTAGCCTTTTTTCCCTAGGAATATGCGACAGCATTCTCGCCAAAACTACTTGGCGCAGTAAATTTAAACACTGAGTATTAATCTCTCCCTGCCGATCGCGTAGCATTAAACTGGGCAGAACAATCGGCATATTTCCCTTTAGCCTTTGCTGAAAGCGTTGCAGTTGCTCTTCTTCAGTCGTGATCGCCAGTAAGGGCAGCGTGTAAATGGTATGACATTGAAATTGACGCAGATATTTGCCACCATCACCAAAAATCATTTCAATTTGCTCAAGGTTTAAGCGATCGAGATTATCGATTACGATTACAAGTCCTTTTTTACCAAGCTGTTTCAAGCGATCGACCTCGATCGCTGTAACTTCTTCACCAGCCGCAAGGAGAGAATTTTTGAGCCTTGGCTCTAGGTGATGTCGTAACTGGCGGCGATGTTGATTGTTGTCTTGCAAAATCTGCAAAATTCTCTGTAAGCGTGGTGCATAGGTAGCTACACCAATGGGGGCAGAAATTCTTAACCACTGTTCGATTTCTGTGATCGCATTAGGCAAATAGGCAACTGATAGAGACTCGCCCTTTTTTTCCATCTGTTGCAAAATCAAATACAAAATGAATAGCCAGATCTCCGTTAAGCCCACATCATCAATTTGCAGATATTCATCCGCCGCACAGTAAATAACCACAAATCCCTGCTGTTCTAGCCCCGCTTTTAAACGCATTAATTCCGTTGTTTTGCCACTGCCGATATGTCCTGACAGTAGTTGAAATGTGGGCTTATTCGGAGATAGGACAATTGTGCGACGTAAACGCTTGACGACATCTTCACCCCTTCCATCCGCCAAATCCACGTAATAAACTTCGTTCTGCGGACAGAGCAAAAAGCTGGGATTACAAGCGTGGAGAGAAGAGAGGTTGGGCATGATGCAGAATGGGTTAATTAAATAAATGTTCGATCGCACAGACTCGGCACATTTGCCAACGGGATATTTCCCCTATCAATGCAGGGCGATCGCATCGAGGACATTTTGGCATTTGATTAGTCCTTAATTTCATAACTTCTTGCCAACGCTGAAATGCTTCACTAGCCGTTTCAGGAGGTTTAGGTACTTGCCTTTTTTGATGACCTTTGGCGTTTTTTGTGATTGTATCTGTGGTGATCGCAGGTAAATAACTCGGATGATCTGCGGTTATAACTTTACTCTGTTGGAGAGTTTGCTGATGTGTTGCCCATTTTGCCGTTGAGAAATGGATATCGGCGATCGCTAAATTATTGGCACTCCCTAATAACTTATTAATCTTGGCAAGGAGTCGCACCCGCTCAAAGGTAAGCGCCTGTGACCACACGGGACTAGATACCGCCACCTGCAAAGACTTTTGATATACCCCTATCGGACAGGTTTGCTTAGCTACCGATTCGCCCACGATATCTGCCCATTTTTCGACAATCAGCAAATATTGACAGCGCTGCTGCCAACTCGTGCGTGACTGAATGTCATGCAAAATATTTGGTAATCCTGTAAGGGACATGATCGTAAACCAAACAAAACTTTTGCTCTAGCATGATGCCTCGCTGAGCATCATCCAGTCCTAAGATTAACACTTTTGCTATAGCGATGTTTATTTGGTAGTCCTAAAAATAACGCGAGTTCGGGATAATTTGAAACGTGCTTTGAGAGAGGGTTTGCTACGCAAACCCTCTCTCAAAGCCCAAAAGTAAAAGCCTTGCGTAGCAAGGCTTTTACTTTTGGGCTTTTAAAATTTGCCAGCTTAACCCGAACTGACGTTAAAAATATTGTGGTAAGGATAAGCACCGCCTATTGCTAAAGTACTTGTGGCTTCGACTCCGCTCAGTCAACATTAGCTGAGCGATGTCGAACGTTAGCTGAGCGGAGTCGAAGCTAGATAACTTTGGTGGGGCATTTTTTATCCGCAAGAGCCTTACCTAACGCGAGTTCGGGATAATTTGAAATTGGCTTTGAGAGAGGGTTTGCTACGCAAACCCTCTCTCAAAGCCCAAAAGTAAAAGCCTTGCTACGCAAGGCTCTTACTTTTGGGCTTTTAAAATTTGCCAGCTTAACCCGAACTGACGTTACCTATTTAGATTTTGACATAGGCACAATAAACACTCAAAACTCTTATAGGAATTGCTGATGAGTAAGCCATTCTTGGCAAATCTCCTTGTTTTTTAGGCAAAAATGATCAAGCGATAATGGCGATAATATTGAGCAAAGATATTGTGCATGAGGATTTTCTATGTTTGGCGGCTTATTTCAATCGCGCTCAAATAGCGATCGCGTTCCTAAAGGACAGAGACTGACCAATGGCTTCCCAATCATGACCTATGGAGATACGCCAGAAATCAAGCGTCAAGATTGGCAATTGCGAGTCTGGGGGCTTGCCACTGAGAAAACCTTCACATGGGATGACTTTATGACGATGCCGCAAACTGAATTTACGGCAGACTTCCACTGTGTCACTACATGGTCAAAGCTAGATGTGAAATGGAAAGGAGTAAGAGTTACGGATTTTTTAAAATATATCGAGGTCGATCCGCTAGCAGTGCATTTAATGGAACATTGCTATGGTGGTTACACTACCAATATTGCAATGGAAGATTTTGCGAGATCAGAGAATTTTTTCGCGCATACTCTGTTTGATCAGCCATTACCCATCGACAACGGAGGTCCAATGCGCCTAGTAGTTCCCCATCTCTATGCGTGGAAAAGTGCCAAATGGATTAATGGTTTAGAATTTCTCGACAAGATGAAACTTGGCTTTTGGGAGCGCAATGGCTATCACCATCGGGGTGAGCCTTTTGCTGAGGAAAGATATAGCTCTTTTTAAATACACCAAGAAATTTTTAAAAGTGTTGATTTGCAACACTTTTAAAAATTTCTTGTTTTTTGGTTGCATATGCAAAGCGCTTTAAGTAGTTCAACATAATTAAAAACCAAAACCAGAGCGTGGGTCGCCCGCTACGCGGGCGACCCACGCTCTGGTTTTAAGGTTACTTATAATATCTGCGATCGCGATCACACTTTTGAGGCTAAATCATCACGCAACCTCAAAGGTGTATGTCACGTCCTTACCTATAGAAAAGCTTGATACTAAGTACATCGAGAATTAAGGAAGTGAGGAACTAAACAATGTCAGTATTTCATTTCGGCGGATTTATTTTCAAGTTTTACGCTGGCTCGATCGCTGTTTTAGTTTTGGCAAATGCTCTCTCCACTCTCTAACCCCACAGAACAATGACTATTTTTGATGTTCTAGTTTTTTCAGCAAAGTTTTTTGTAAGTGCGATCGCATTTTTAGTCCTAGCAAATGCTGCTTCCAGTTTTTAAATCACAATACCTCAATAATGAGTGGCGGCACAAAGTGCCGCCACTCATTAAAATTCCACTAGATAATTTATTTGGTCAATCACTACAATGCTCAAGTCAGACAAATTTTTAAGTGTTTTTGGAGTTGAGTATCTATAGTAATCCCCGTTTTTTCAGTTTAGCTAGTGCATCAGCAGCAGCTTCTTTTTCTGCATCTTTCTTATTACGCCCTTTTCCTTCACCACAAACTTTGCCATTGACATAGACTTTAGCTAGGAATTCGGGAGCATGAGACATTCCGCCAACCTGCTCCGTGTCATAAGTTGGAGGAGTTGTTGCTCCGTTTGCCTGCACGAATTCTTGTAGTTTATTTTTAGAATCTATACTGGAGCGAACAACCATGACATCTTTTGGTACAGAGTCAAATAGTTGTTCTATTAGAGGACGAAGTACTTCGATATTACGATTATTATCTAAGTAGTAAGCACCAACAACTGCTTCAAATGTACTACTCAGAATATTAGGATTGGTATAACCACCTTCTCTTTTTGCGCCTTCTCCCAAACGGATTCTAAAATCTAGCCCAACTTCAGTCGCAAATCGAGCAAGTTGTTTTTCATCCACAAGAGCAGAACGTCTACGAGTCATTTCATCTTCTGCCATTTCAGGATTTTGTTCATATAGGTATTCCCCACTAATGAAATTAAGAATGGCATCGCCAAGAAATTCTAGTCTTTCATTATGTCCAGATTCATTAAAGTTTTCATTCACAAAAGAGCGATGAGTAAGCGCACGACGAAATAATTTTTCGTCATTGAAAATTAAAAGTTTATGCATTTTTGTTGAGTATATTTGTTAGAAAGATAATCATCTAGTCAAAATATAGCGTTTCATAATCCCGTACTTCACTAGACTGTGAAATGCTATAACGCATTAGTTGCGAATATAATGACCTGAAGCCTTAGAGAATTGAATATAATCATTCTCTACAGAATACTGTAGACGATCATAATCATTTACTCGACGTGACCAGCCTTGCTCATGTTTCAAAGGCTCTGGCTTTCCAATCCCCTCGAATGGATTGTTTAAAACTTCGCGCATCATTCGTATTAAGCGAAGTGCTCCTTTTTGATTCTCCAGAATCATCGATTCCATATCAGTAAGAAACTGTTGATCCATTTTCGCCATACGTCCAGAAACTTCGGAATGATGTTCTTTAGCATCTTTTGGCTTTTTACTCGTTTGCTTAGTCATTTCAAAGTACTCCGTTAAATAATTGTTTAACAGACTTGAAATATCAAGTTTTTATATGCCCAGTATCCATGCGTAGATAGATAGCACGAACTACTGAAATATTTGAAAATTACCGTCTTAGGCATAGTACTTTCTACCAATAAAGCAAATTTATACTTAACAGTAGAGTGGACAAAACAAAAAATTGGGTGCTATGCCTAAGACGAAAATCAAATAGTGATTACTTAATATTGATCTGTTATGACTTATCTAACTATGATTAAATTTATTTGTCAATAGTCTTTTACCAAATAAATTTACTGAATTATTATTTTATTTGTGATGCACTAATTTCGATCTCTTTTAATGTGCTGGGCGATCGCATTACATTGATACTAGGCAAACCTCAAAAGCTAACTCATGGCGGTAAAAACAAACATTGAACTCAGTAAAAAAGTTCATATGTCCAAGAATTACAGGTGAGTCGTTTGATTGAGTCCAAGCAAAAGCGAGCAAAGTGCTTGAGAAAGTTCCAATAGTACCAGACAAAACTAAACCTTTTGCTTCACTGCGAGAAAGATTTCCACTTAACGGAATTATTACCGTTTGATCTTCCCAAACTGCTCCTAACTGTAAGCCCATGTCATAGGGTAATACGTTTACACTTGCCCCAGTGTCTAATAAAGCCACCACTTCTACAGATTGACTGCCATTAGTAAGCAGCAAAGGTAAATAGGGCATAACTACAGATCGCCCAGAGCTATCAACTTTCTCAGTGAAATTAAAACGCTGTCCATTAAGCATTTGCTTTTTCCTTTGCGGATATCAAAAGATCTGACAATGCTGTAACTGCTTGAGCATCTGCTTGAGGCGACCATACGACCGCATCAGTTGATTCTAATTGATTGAGTAGATTTTTCTCTGGATTAACCTGTGTTGTGTCCAAATTACAACCTTCTTCTTTCGCTATAGCAAGCAAAAGAAAATGGATTAACCGTAGTTTATCCTCATGAGTTAATTGGCTAACAGTTGGTAAAAGCTCAGTGAGAGGCATATTGGTCACTCCATTTTTAGTCAAATAGTAATCTCACGCAGCACCCACAACAGCCATCAATCTAGGTTCTCGATCCGCAGCAAACTCCAAACAAGCCCTGATATCTTGCTCTGTCAATTCTGGGAAATCATCTAAGATTTCAGCATGAGACATTCCAGATGCCAACCAACCCAAAACATCATATACAGTAATACGCATTCGGCGAATACAAGGCTTACCACCTCGTTTATCTGCCTCAATTGTAATAATGTTTCGGTAGTTCATATTTGCCTCTTTTTAAGCAACAAGCTAGTCAAAGTCTAACACAGGCTAAATAGATGATGTTTATCTATTTAACCTGTGTTAGATAAGTCAGTAATGTCCCAAATTGCTTGAGTCATTAGTCAGGATTCGCGTTACATATCAACTTTGACAGAAACCGTCTCTGGATTAGTAATATTGCGAACTGCTTGAGGTAAGGACTGCACTGATTTACGAGTGCGTTGGGCGATCGCATCTAAATCATCCAAAGGTTTCAATAACTCACCATTGTGCATGATCAGTTCTAAGAGAGGTTGCTCATCGGGTTGAGGAATCTCGGAAATATGGGTGAGGCGATCGCCAATTACTACACCATTCTCGAAACTACGCCAAACCTGTTTACGACTAGCGATCGATTGTTTACCGCTTGACTTTTTGGAAACAGGAATATTATCAATTTCGACTAACTTATAAACTCCATTTACAGGCGCACCTGTGACTAATTTTGTACCTATACCATAGCCATCGATGGGCGCTCCTAAAGCTTTTAAACGGAGAATCTCAGCTTCATCGATATCGCCACTAGCGAATATTGCAGCATCGGGGAGCAGGGCTTTCACTTCCTTAGAAATAGTAGCAATATCTCCTGAGTCAATGCGAACTCCCTTCACTTGCATCTCACCAGATTTGACCTTTTCGGCAAGATTACGGGCAGCAGCGATCGTATCAAAGGTGTCGATTAAGAGAGAACTATTCGGAAAAACTTGATGAAATGCACTAAAGGCTTGGGCTTCACTTCCTTCGGTAGCATTCAGTGCCATGACCAACGCATGAGCCATCGTGCCACTGGGCTGCCTGCCGAGTTTGAGGGCAGCTAATACATTGGAAGTTGCATCCATTCCTGCGGCGAGTGCAGCTCTGGCTGCCCAGAGTGAAGCTTGGGGACTGAAGGCGCGTCTTGTGCCAAATTCTAAAAGGGTAATGCGATCGCCTGCTGCATCACGCATTCTGGCGGCTCTGGTGGCTATGAGGGTTTGATAGTTGATGGCATTTAGTAAATAGGTTTCCACTAATTGCGCTTGCCAGAGGGGAGCTTCGATTCGCAAAAAAGGTTCATTAGCAAACATAGCCGTACCTTCAGGAACAGCCCAGAGATCACCTTCAAAACGGAAGTTTTTTAGCAATTCCCAAAATCGTTGATCCGCATTCTCAAATATTCCTGTTGCTTGTAAGGCGGCGATTTGCTCGGAGGTGAAATGAAGATTTTGCAAGTATTCCACGGCTTGGGCGATACCCATGGCGATGAGGTAGCCAAATCCCTCAGGAAGACGACGCACGAATAACTCGAAACTAGCCCGCTTGCGATCGCATCCCTCTTGCACATAACAAGCACCCATCGTCAGTTGATAAAGGTCAGTGAGCAATCCATATTCATCCGTAGCGATGTTCAGAGTATCGGATTTCAGGCTCACAGCAGGATTGACAGTGATCGCGCTCATGGCTTTAGTGAGGTAGTTTTGTATATATATCTATTATAGTTATTTTTACCAAAATTGCAAGTGTATTTTTTGTTTTCAAAGTTTGAAATTGCTGATAGCTAAAATTATGGAATCTAGATACTTAGAGGTTTTTACACCTAAAATATAGATGATAAAACCTAAGATTTATATATTGAGTCTTACAGCAATTATAGTAGATACAACTTTAAATATTGACTACAATTTCGCTAAAAAGCTGGCGTAACCATTTATGGGTGCTTTGATTGGTTGTGCTTTGATGCCAGCGCATGACTACGGAAAAGCCATCAATTTCTAAGGGGCAAGGAAAAACTTTGAGGTTCAAGTCCTTAGCAAAAGCGATCGCAACTCGTTCTGCGAGAGTAGTAATCAAGTCTGTACGCGCAATGATAGAGGGCGCAACCAGAAAATGAGGAATAGAAATCCTGATATTACGGCTGAGTCCTTGGATGGCAAGGGTATCATCAACTCTCCCAACCATATCTTCTTTAATTGAAATGAGGAGATGGGAAGTTGTGAGATATTCTTCTAATGACAGAGAATCTTGAATTAAGGAATGGTCTTGACGACAGACACAAACGAATCGCTCTTGGAAAAGTAACTGTTCTTGATGCCAAGGGATCTGTTCAGGAAATAGTCCACAAATGAGATCGACTTTACCATTGTCCAATAAATCAAATAACTGCTGCCGATCACCTGTTCGCACTTGGATTTTAAGATTTGGGGCAACCTGTTCTAATTTCTCTAACAATGGCGGTAACAGCACAAATTCCACATAGTCAGTCATGCCGATAGCAAATACGCGATCGCTAGTCATTGGCTCGAAACTCTCTGCCAATGAAAGAGCTATCTGAATCTGTTGCAAAGCAGGTTGAATTTGGTTTGCTAAGGCGATCGCAACAGGTGTGGGTTGTAGTCCTGATTTTGCCCTGATGAATAATTCATCTTTAGTCAGATATCGCAATCGTGCTAGAGCGTTACTAGTGGCAGGTTGGCTCAAGCCAATGCGTTCTCCCGCACGGGTGACATGGCAATCGCGCATGAGCGCATCAAACACTACCAATAGATTGAGGTCAATCTGACTCAAATTAAAATTCATGGGATGAATGATTTTTATACAAATTATCCATTGGACAAATGAATGATACTCGATCCACACTTGATCTAGTGATTTTTGATTCAATCCCAACTTTCCATGAGCAAACATATTCTCTTAATTGTTGCCAATCCCTCCACCTCAACGACTTTAGGAATTCCCGTTGGCTTCTGGGCTGCGGAATTGATTCATCCCTATGATGCATTTGTGAATGCAGGATGTCAGGTGACGATCGCTAGTCCCAAGGGCGGTAAAGTCGAATTTGATAGCTTGAGCGATCCCCGTGATGCTTCGGGTTACTCCAAAGATGATGTCCTGTCTCTGCAATACATTAATCAACCAGAATTTATGCAATTGCTGGAAAATACACCTGCGATCGCTACGCTAAATATTGATGATTTCGATGCGATCGTTGTCTGTGGTGGTCAATCGCCGATGTTCACCTTCCGCCAAGATCAAAATCTCGTACAGTTTTTTAGCAACTTCTATGCAACGGGCAAACCAACGGCGGCACTCTGTCATGGCACTTGTCTATTATTGGAAACCAAACTCCCTAACGGAGAATATTTAATTCAAGGAAAATCGATTACAGGTTTTGCCAATAGCGAAGAAGACTATGCGGATCAAGTTGTTGGTCAGAAAGTAATGCCTTTTCGGATTGAGGATGAAGCAAAACAATTAGGGGCTAATTTTGTGACTCAAGCACCGTTTTCCCCCCATGCGATCCGTGATGGTAATTTGATTACAGGTCAGCAGCAAAACTCTGGTTCAGAAACTGCAAAATTAGTATTAGAAGCATTAGGAGTAACTGGATGAAAATTGCGTTCATTGGCACTGGCAATGTCGGCGCACCCCTAGCCGATCGCTTACAAAAACTCGGTCATCAAGTCTTCATCGCTGCCCGCGATCCTCAATCCAAATCAGTTTTAGAAGCTACTAACCGTAATTCTGAACTGATCGTCAAATCTCCGCTAGAAGCTGTCCAAGAAGCAGAAATTGTGTTTTTAGCAACTCCTTTTAATGCGATCGAGACGGCACTTGCTCCTGTGAAATCATTACTAGACGGCAAAATTTTAGTGGATTGCACTAATCCCGTTGGTGCAAATTTATCACATGGTCTACAAAGCCAAATCTCTGGTAGTGAAACCGTTCAAGAATTTGTGCCTAATACCCATGTGGTGAAAGCCTTTACTATATACGGCTATGAGAACTTTGAAGATATTACCTATGCTGGCTATGGCGATCTCAAACCTGCAATGTTGATTGCTGGTAATGATCAATCTGCCAAAGAAACAGTAAGTTCTCTCTGTTCCCAATTAGGGTGGGAACCAGTAGATACAGGTAAATTATCCATGAGCTTACATTTAGAACATATGACTTTGCTATGGATTCAGATGGCAAGAGTTCAAGGCAAAGGCTCAGGTTTTGTTTGGGCAATGTTGCAGCGCTAGTTATGATTAGCTTCCTATCCTAATATTGACGAGCAGTAAGAAAAGGAACCGATTTTTGTAGCGCGGCAAAGCCGCGCTACAAAAATCGGTTCCTTTTTTAAATTGTATAACCCTAAGCAACTGCATAACCTGTATATTCCCGCATTTCAGGAGCCTGAAATCCCAACACAATATCCTCCTTTGCTACCCCTAAAGCAACAAGTTCTTGGGCAATCCGCATTTCCGTCATATTTTGCTGAATCCAAATCTTTCCATTTTTAATGTCTAAATGTAAAACACAACCATAAACTCGGCGGTGACCATCCCATCCCACATTCATCACATGATAATGGTCTTGTTTTGTATCAAAAACCGTATAGCACTCAATCGATCCATTGGCGATCGGAATAGCCGCATAAGCTGACAATAACGACTGAATTACACTGCGGTAAAATTCTATGGTATCCATTGGACAATCACCTCTTGAAAAGGGTCGTAAATGATTAGTGCGATTTGATATCTTTCTAATGAAGTTTGTGTAAATTCTCGCCTAAAAAAAGATTCATACGCACCTACAGGAACTGCTAAATATAAAATGCGTGTTGGATCAATTATTTCTAAGGCAAGCCGATAATTTAAAAACTGTCCTAATGCAGCATGATAATCCGTGAGTGGAGAATCACTCAAGAAAGTCTTTATTTCAACTGCAATTTTTTCTGTACCTCTCTCTGCCGCTAGCAATTGCTCTGCACCTAAATCAATTTCAAGCTTAGTGCCACCGACTTCCAGCCGTAGTGGATCGTCGGTTATATCCCATTGTTCCTTTTCCAGCGCAAGTCTAACCGCAGCGTGAAATCTATCTTTAGCTGCCATTGTTTATTATCTTTCTCCATTTTACTAGCAATTATAGGGTAATTTAAATCCTGATGGCGAGATCAACTTTTCTAGTTGAAATAGATAATCAGATCGCTAATTTTGTGTAATACGAAGTGTAGTGGATCTTAAATATGCGGTGTGTTATCCGATCTCTAACATAACTTACTAGAGCTACTAGCTTCCCAGCCCAATATAGCTGTCTTACGTTCTAATCCCCAGCGATAGCCGCCTAGTTCACCTGATTCTCTAATCACACGATGACAAGGAATGAGGTAACTAATGGGATTACTGCCAACAGCATTACCGATCGCTCTAGCAGCATTAGGACGACCAAGCGATCGCCCTAAGCCCTGATAAGTCGTAATCCCACCAAAGGGTATCCGCAGAAGCGCTCGCCATACTTGAATTTGGAAGTTAGTACCTTTGACATAGAGTGTGAGGGGCGGTTGTTTCGTGGTATTCAGATTTGGCAGATGGCTAAATAGGCGATCGCAAATTGGTTGCGTAATTTGGCGATCACCAATAATTTCTGCATTTGACCATTCCTCTCGCAGCATTAAGGCGGCAGCTTGATCATCCATTCCATCGAGAAAATACAAATTACAAATACCTCTCTCTGTCGTGGCAATCAGGCAATCACCAAACATCGTTTCATGGATGCCATAGTAAATCTGTAAACCCGCACCACCAGTCTTAAACTCTTGCGGTGACATTGCTTCAAGGTTCACAAATAGGTCATGCAATCGTCCTGAACTAGATAAACCGACATCTCCCGTCAATTCCAATAGGTTCTTTGTTTCCGCAATTTTAGACTTAGCATATTCCACCGTCAGATATTGCAAAAATCGCTTGGGGCTAATCCCTGCCCATTTGGTAAATAAGCGATGAAAGTGATATTCGCTCAGATGTACCTGTTGCGCGATCGCGGCGAGGTCTGGCTGTTGTCGATGGTTCTGACGAATAAAGGCGATCGCTTTTGCCATCAGTTCATAGGTTGCGCGATCGCTAATATTCTCGTCTAGAAATTTGTCCATCGGGGAGTTCATGCTCAGAAATACGAGGGTTTACACTCAATTTAGCAATGATTTGATATTTAAGCTAACCGTTTCTTGCGATCTTCTAAAATGCTAGTAGACTAGTTAGCAATGCGATCGCCAATAAGATCTTTTGTTGGTGGATTAAGATGGATAGTTTTTATGAATGGTAATAGTTTAACCACGATCGCTGAACCACGTATTGCTCTCTATGACATAACTTGGCAGCAATACCAAACCTTTATCGATCTATTTTCTGGACATCAAAATCTCCATCTCACCTATCTCAAAGGAGCATTAGAAATAGTGACGCTTTCGCCAGAGCATGAAATGCTGAAAACGCTGATTGCGAGATTGTTGTACGTCTATGCAGATGTTATGAATATTGACCTCTTTAGTTGCGGCTCAGCCACTTGTAAATCAGAATTAACGGCGAGGGGATTAGAAACCGATGAAAGCTTCTGCATTGGTCAGCGTCAAGAATTGACTGACTTAGTGATCGAGATAACTGTCACTAGTGGCGGTATTGATAAATTGGAGGTTTATCAGGGATTAGGAATTGCCGAAGTTTGGTTTTATCAAAATGGGAAATTTGCTCTTTATCGTATCAATAGCGATCGCAGTGGATATAATGCGATCGCTCAAAGCCAATTCTTTCCCAATCTCGATTTAAACCTAATAGTCGAATACATCCAACCCGATCAAGAACCTGCAATGGTTAGAGCATGGCGTAAATTGTTAAGCAATCAGTAAATTAACCTCCTGAAGAAAATCTCCAAACAACATTAGTTTATAGGTAGCATGATCACTAATAGTCTCATCTATCGTAGTTTCTATTGTGGAGTTCATACTGTCAAAAGGAGAATAATTCAACCTAACGTTGCGAGTCTGAATCTATGGAGAGGATAGTTTTGTTTGTAATGCATTAGACACTTCAAAGCTCAGTTTGGTAAGCTGAAAAAGACACTCATCAATTTCAGCAGCGATATCAAGAATGTCATTGGATGTCATCTCTTCCCCAACTTTGAAATTTAATATTCCACGAGCAGTAGTCTGCATTATTGAGATTTTTTCAGGTGTTCCTGTGGGACTCCATATTCCATGCACCACCATGTTGCGCTTTACTCGAAGTTGATTTGCAATGCGATTGAGAAGTGTTTTCGAGCGTTCTTCCAAGTCAGTACCAGCAAAATGTTGGTTGAGCAATGTTTTAGACATATCGATCAATGCAAGAGTTTGTAGATGTGTGGTAACAGATTGAGCATAAGGTTGCTTGAGATTAGCAAGTTCCCATACAAGGCTTTCGATTGAATGCTCTACAAATGTCCACAGGACTACGATGCGACCAATTGCAGCAAGATGGTGATGATCAGGAGCAATGACTGAGTGGAATGTCGCCATAAATTTCTCTACTTTAAATCCTAACTATTACCTGATTATAAACAAGCTTGTTAGAAGAATCCCAATCTCATCCTTCATTGATTGTTAGAATACGCAATCTATCAAATGTTTTAGTAATAAATCCACCCGTATCTTGCTAAGTTTTTCTCAATACATAGACTCTTAGTACTTGACATTGACTTCACTCATTTTAAGGATAATTGAAAGAAGTCAATGTCATTGGTTCTCACGGTATCAATCATTAGCAATCTAAAGTGTTTTCCAATTCCCAAGGACTAATGCGAGTACTATAATCATTCCATTCGCGTTGCTTTAACTTGATGTAGGATTGCACAAAATCTAAGCCTAACGCATCGGGCAAAATTGTATTTGCTTGTAAACATCGCAGCGCATCCAAAAGATTAGCTGGCAACTGTTTCACTGTGCCAAAGGGAAGTGGATCGGTGTAGGAATTATTGTCATAACGTTGACCTGCTTCGCGTTGGTGTTTGATGCCATCGAGACCACTGGCGATGAGGGCAGCAGGGAGGAGATAGGGATTTGCGGCTCCATCGGCGAGGCGAAACTCAAAGCGACCTGCTTCGGGAATGCGGATCATGTGGGTGCGGTTGTTGCCTGTGTAGCTGATCGTGTTAGGTGACCATGTTGCGCCAGAGTTAGTAACGGGGGCATTAATCCGTTTGTAGGAATTGACGGTGGGATTGGTGAAAGCGCAGACGGCTTCGGCGGAATGCAATACGCCGCCGATAAATTGATAGGCTAATCTCGATAGACCAAGTTCTCCTTTTTCGTCATCAAAGAGATTCGTATTTCCCTCTAAATCCCAAATGGAGAGATGGGTATGACAACCATTGCCTGTTAAGTGAGGGAATGGTTTCGGCATAAAGGTGGCACGGAAGCCGTGCTTTTCAGCGATCGCTTTGACCATATATTTAAAAAAGGCATGGCGATCGGCGGTGACCAAAGCATCAGCATAAGTCCAGTTCATTTCAAACTGACCATTCGCATCTTCATGATCGTTCTGATAGGCTTCCCAACCCATCGCTAACATGGCATCGCAGATTTCCGCAATAATATCGAATCGGCGCATCAGGGCTTGTTGGTCGTAGCAGGGCTTGCTAGCGCGATCGCTTAAATCAGAAATATCCGTACCATCCGCAGAGAGCAGAAAATATTCGCATTCCACACCAGTTTTAACGCGATAGCCGATGGCTTCAGCTTGGCTCAGGGCTTGCTTGAGAACATAGCGTGGGGCTTGTTTGACGGGTTCGCCATTCATGTAGAGATCGGCAGGCATCCAGCCAATTTCGGGTTGCCAAGGTAAGGGGAAAAGACTATTGCGATCGGGAATGGCGAAGAGGTCAGGATCGGCGGGTGTCATATCGAGCCATGTGGCAAATCCTGCAAATCCTGCGCCATTGGCTTCCATCGAGTCGATCGCTGCGGTTGGCACTAATTTAGCGCGTTGCACGCCAAACAGGTCAGTGAAGGAAATGAGAAAGTAACGAATCCCTTTTTCTTGAGCAATTTCCGATAGAGCCTTAGTCATAATCCCGTAATCACAATGTTTATCTCTCAGCAATCGGGATTATCGCGCAAATTAGAATGCAGTCTAGTATCAATCTTGTCAATAATATTTCAATGAACCTTTTCTGAGGCGAATTTGTTGTTTGCAAACGGTTTTTCTGATTCGGTGTAGCTAGCGTAAACTGTAAATAGCGATCGCTGGATGAATAAAGCTAGGAGATATGCAGATGACCACCCTATTAAGAATCTCACAGATTGAAACCTTAGCAGGACAAAGTACAGTCCTCCACAGGGCAACCGCATAAAAAAGTGAATAAAATTAGGAGAAAATAACAAAAGTAAAACAGCAATGAATACCCCTATCGAAGTCAGTTTGCTAAGACACTTTGAAGGAGTAGAAGACCCGAGAGATAATCGGGGGAAAGAGCATAACTTGCTAGACATAATCGTAATCGCAATTTGCGCGGTGATAAGTGGGGGAGAAAACTGGGAAGACATAGCGCTATTTGGAGCATCAAAACAAGAATGGCTGGGGACATTTCTGCAATTACCGAATGGGATACCCTGTGATGACACATTTGCAAGAGTGTTTGCACGACTGAACCCGCAACAGATGCAAAATAGCTTCATCAGTTGGGTGAAATCAGTAAGTCAAGCGCTGCAGGGAGAGGTAGTAGCCATTGATGGCAAAACCTTGAGACAATCCTACGACCGAGGAGCAGACAAAGGCGCAATTCACATGGTGAGTGCATGGGCAAGCGCAAATCGGTTGGTATTAGGTCAATGCAAAGTCGATGAAAAATCCAACGAAATCACCGCCATACCAGAGTTATTAAAACTGCTGGAAATTAAAGGTTGTATTGTGACGATTGACGCAATGGGCTGCCAGAAAGAAATAGCTAGCCAAATCGTGCAACAAGGAGCCGATTATGTCTTAGCGCTCAAAGGTAATCAGGGAGGACTATTTGAAGATGTGCAGTGGTTATTTGAGCAAGCTATAAACACTGATTTTGTGGATGTAGACCATGACTTTTGCCAGTCCATAGATAAAGGACATGGGCGTTTAGAAATTCGACGTTGTTGGACTTTATCTAACTTGGATTACCTGACTCAATTGCCTCTATGGGCTGGTTTACAGACTA
This sequence comes from Pseudanabaena yagii GIHE-NHR1, assembly GCF_012863495.1. Taxonomy (NCBI): domain Bacteria; kingdom Bacillati; phylum Cyanobacteriota; class Cyanophyceae; order Pseudanabaenales; family Pseudanabaenaceae; genus Pseudanabaena; species Pseudanabaena yagii. The sequence continues at coordinate 2,211,650 of NZ_JAAVJL010000001.1, read as the reverse complement.
TTGCCTTAGTTCAAAGTGAACGCAGAATCAATGGGAAAGTCTCCACTGAAAATCGCTACTACCTTTCTAGCTTGCCTTCTAATGCTGCTCTTATTGCCAATGCTGTTCGTACTCATTGGTCGATTGAAAATTCTTTACATTGGGTTTTAGATGTCTCTTTTCACGAAGATGCTGTATTCGCAAAGATAATTCTCCTGAAAATATGGCGATGCTGCGTCACTTTGCTCTTAATCTCTTAAGTCGCGATAAGTCTTCTAAGTTCAGTATGCGGGTGAAACGTAATAAGAAAGCATTTAAGAATTGACAGCAGTAAGATTTTTAAGCATTTTTCGGATCAAAGCTATGTAAATAAACGACTCCGAGATATTCTCATAAAATTCATAGTCCTTGCTAAGTCTACGATATTTGCCTATCCAAGCAAAGGTTCTCTCCACTACCCAACGCTTTGATTCAACAACAAAACCTTTCTGCGCTTCAGCCCGTTTGCTTACTTCCCAAGTGCAACTAAAGTTGTCTTTAACCCACTGGGTGATATCCTCGCCAGAGAATCCCTTGTCAACTAATATCTTTTGTAAGCGGCTCAGTGGATACTTGAGATTTGCTAATAGTCTCATCGCTCCTGCTCTCTCCCCAACATTTGCTGGGCATACGAGAGCGCCAAAGACTAACCCTAACGTATCAACCATGATGAAGCGTTTGCGACCCTTGACCTTTTTTCCACCATCAATACCACGACTACCTGCACTATCCATGGTTTTAATACTTTGACTATCGAGACTGGCTAGACTCGGTGTTGCTTCTCGACCATCAGCTAATCGTACTTGTGTGCTTATCTGGTAATTGATTTCAGCTATAACTCCTGTTTTTGTCCATCTTTGAAAGTAGAAGTAGACCGTTGAATATGGTGGCAAATCATGGGGCAGATTTTCCCATGTACAACCATTCTTGGCTATGTAGAAAATCCCATTCAGCACTTCCCGAAAATTTGTTTTTGGTGGTCTCCCCAATTTTGATGGTTTTGGCATCATTGGTGCTATTATTTCCCACTCTTCATTGGATAAATCGGTATTATAGGCTTGGCGCATTTTGGCTGGCTGATACTAGACTTCACCAGTATTCATACCTGTTTTAGTGCGCCCTTGCTTTCTTAAATGCTTTCTAAGGCGGCTTGGGATCTGGCTTATCTTATTCATCTCCTTAACCTTTGACTTTTTTATGCGGTTGCCCTGCAGTCCTCCACGATATCAACTGGCAACAATTTGAATCTATCCTCCAAGACCTTGGTGACAAGCGCAGATCAAGAATTGTTTATTTAAACGGTGTATTAGAAATTACTTTGCCCCTTGTATCTAGGAAGAAAAGTAAAAGATAAAATCTTTACTACAATCCAAACAAGCAAAAGCAAAGATAAACTCGTTTTGCCCCTAGGGACACCAAGCCCGAACTGTAGATAGAGTTGTCTCTGCTTAGACAGTAGAAACAAGTAAAGACTGGACAGTATCAGAGGTCGCCCAACAGGTAAACCTGCATTCACAAGGATAGTTCAATACCACTGATTGCTTGATGGACAAATCTAGCAAGAGGACTGAAACCACTGATGAACAATAACAATGAAGTATGTGATGTTTTAGGAATAGATATCAGCAAAGCCAAATTTGATGTTGCCCTCATCCAAGGTAACGCCAAAATTAAGAGCAAAGTATTTGCCAACAATCCTGAAGGATTTGCTGAATTACAAGAATGGCTAAACCTTCAAAATGTGACAAACTTGCATAGCTGCATGGAAGCCACCAGTACTTACGGTAATGCTTTAGCTAGATTCTTAGTAGAAAGAGGATACAAAGTAAGTATCGTCAATCCATCACGTCCCAAAGCCTTTGGCAAGAGTGAATTAAGTCGCACAAAAACAGACCGTGCTGATGCCAAAGTTATTGCCAGATTTTGTGCTGCTTTAAAACCTGCACCATGGACACCACCACCATTAGAAATTGAGCAACTTCAAGCATTGGTGCATCGTTTAGATAGCTTAACCGCTATGCAGCAACAAGAGCAGAATCGTCTTACTACGGCTGACCCAATTTTGGTTGAGGCAATTACTGCCCACATTGATTTTCTCAAAGAGCAAATTGAGATGACCAAGAAATTGATCCGTCAGCACTTTGATCAACACCCTCATTTGAAATCGCAACGGGATTTATTGACTTCCATTCCTGGTATTGCTGATTTGACTGCAACTGTATTACTCGCAGAAATTCGTGATATTTCTGCCTTTGATACTGCTGATCAACTAGCCGCTTTTGCAGGTTTAACTCCCCGTGAGTTTTCTTCTGGTTCTTCGATTCATGGCAAACCACGTTTATCTAAAATTGGTAATTCGCGTTTGCGTAAAGCTCTATTTATGCCTGCGATTGTTGCTCGGCTTTATAATTCACCGATTGCTGCTTTCTGCGATCGCCTTACGGCTAAGGGTAAGTCCAAAATGTCTGTCATTGGCGCTGTCATGAACAAGCTGTTACGACAGGTCTTTGGCGTTCTCAAGTCTCAGCGTTCTTTCGATCCCAATTTTGTTCAAATTCCCTCTTGACTTTTTGCTACTCAAGACAGTATCTACAGTTCTATCTATTTAAAATTCCATCATCCACCTTCACCGATCGCATATCCCCACGTTGCCAAGTTCTGGGCAAAGCATTCCCAAAATAGGCTATATTTGGTCTCTGATAGATAAGTGTAGAGTGCTGATTTGTGCGACCTCACACTTGAGGCATAAAAATCAAGATAAATCTAAGGGTGATGACTGTGAAAGCGAAGAATAGTTTAAAAGCGATCGCCAATTATTTAAAACTGAAACCGCAAATGAGGCGATCTTTTCAGATATTCGTAGCTTTCGTGATTACCTTTCTGATTGCCGTTTCTCCTGCATTGTTAAATGTTGTTGCACAGGAGAGTCGCTTCTCACTGAGGATTTTGCACACCAACGATCATCACGCACATTTAGAACCTGTCAAATATGGCGATCGCCTGTTGGGGGGAATCGCTCGTCGCCGTACTCTCATCGATCAAATCCGAGCGGAGAATAAAACCAATCAAGAGCCTCTACTGCTATTGGATGCAGGCGATATTTTTCAAGGCACGCTCTATTTCAATCAATATCTCGGACAGGCAGATCTCGATTTTTATAATGCCCTTGCCTACGATGCAGGAACCATTGGTAATCATGAATTTGATCGCGGTCAGCAAGTCCTCGCCGACTTCATCGCTAAGGCAAAATTTCCCATCATTTCCGCAAATATCGACATTGCACCCGAATCACCTCTCTATGGCAAAGTTCGTCCTTGGTATATTCTTGATGTGAAGGGCGAAAAGATTGGTGTATTTGGCTTGACGACTCCTGACACGGCGATATTAGCCAATGTTGGTGATGGAGTGAAGTTTACTGATCCGATCGCGGCAGCACAAACTTCAATATCGGCTCTCAAACAACAGGGAATTAATAAAATTATTGCCCTAACTCACATTGGATTTGAGAATGATGTCACATTAGCGCGAAAAGTCCCTGATATTGATATTATCATTGGTGGTCATAGCCATACATCCGTTGGCAATATTCCCAATGCTAATCATCCCTATCCATTGGTTGAGAAGAATGGAACCAAAGAACCTGTATTAGTAGTTACGGATTGGGAATGGGGTAAATATTTAGGCGATCTGTCGGTGAGTTTCGATCGCACGGGTAAGTTGATTGCTTGGGCAGGTAAACCCCATGCCATTGACGAAAGTATCAAACCCAATCAAGAATTTGTCGATAAACTCAAAGCCTATGCAGCACCAATTGAAGCATTACGTCAAAAGGTTATCGGTAAATCTTTGGTAGCGCTAGATGGCGATCGCGTTAAACTACGCACTAGCGAAACAGCTTTAGGCAATTTGATTGCTGATGCGATCTTGGCAAAAACAAAGATAGATCAAGTCCAAGTTGCTCTAATCAATGCGGGTGGAATTCGCAATGGATTCCCTCTAGGCAATATCACGATGGGCAATGTCTTGGAATCACTTCCCTTTGGCAATACGATTACAAGGGTAGAGTTAACTGGCAAGCAGTTACAAGAAACATTAGAGAGTGGTGTAAGTATGGCGGAGCAAGGGGAAGGCAGATTTCCCCAAGTGGCAGGAATTCGCTTTGTATGGAATGCGAAACTTCCCGCAGGCAAGCGAGTTACGAAAGTAGAAGTTAAAGATGCTTCAGGTAACTTCCAATTATTGAATCCCAAGGCAATTTATAAGGTAGCCACAAATAACTTCCTCGCTTCTGGTGGTGATGGTTATCGCACCTTTGCGGAAGGTAAAAATCTGTTAGAAACTGGGTATCTGCTATCGGATGCGATCGCTGAATATATCAGCGCCAGTTCACCAATACAAGTAACAACAGAGAATCGTATTGTTCATCAATAATCAATCACAATGGCGGCGCTAAAGTGCCGCCATGTTACCAATCACCGCCAGCACCACCACCATCACTGCCGCCACCACCAAAATCGCTAGAAGAAGATGAGCTACTACCATAATCATAGGAATCATAGCTGCTAGAACTACTCGATGACTCATAACTAGAACTGTAATCACTAAAGTAACTAGAACTACTTACAGGCGCAACATAGGGATAGACTGGCTCCTCATGAAAACAGTTTTGACATTGCAGAATTCCGATTGCCTCTTGAGAACCCTGTTTAGGAAACTTCTTCGATTTGCGAGTCTGCTTTGGAGTGACCTTAATTACCGTTGGATAACTACATCTCGGACAAATTGACTGATCCTGAATATGGGGAAGACAATAGGCATGATTGCGGAATTTCTTGCTATTAGAGCTATTAGTTAGCGGATGACAGCGATCGCAATAGTAAAGATCATAGGTCGCATTGCCTAGCTCAACTCCACTTAGCTCAGGCTTTTTCAAATATTGGTTCACCATGTCACTGGCGAGTTTTTGCGTGCGCTGGCGACAGGTTTGACAAAAGAAAGTATCTTTGACTGGTCGCGTATCCAGATACATATGATCCACAAGGGACATTTCCCAAAATTGATAGCCTAGCGCGATCAGCAAGCTAGTGATCGAAAATACTAAATGATTAGGAATCGTTAATAAAATCGTAGTATTTCCTAAGAGCCATGCGATCGCGATCGCAGGAAGATGAAAAACTAAAATCAGATAGGATTTTCGTAATAACAGGACACTTACCTGATCGACTTCATAACGCTGTATAGGATATTCAAATACTTGAGCTAATTGTTTGAGCCAAACCCTTTCAAGTCCAAGCCAAATGGGAAGAATAGCGATCGCAATGATCAAATTGACAAGTAAAGTTGCGATAAATTGGTTAAATGGATTGATGAATAGGTTTGTCCAAACCTCTTGGGACAAGACCCACGCATTAGTGCTAATTGAAAGTGCTACTAGTCCTGATCCCATCAACCACATTTCTAAATTTGCGAACTCATCTAGTTGAGGAATTTTGACTTGAAAAACAACAGAATTTTGGAAGTTGGGTTCAATAGTTGGTAATTTTTGAGTCCAGCCTTTAATCTTTTTAGTACATAATATGCCGCCACTAATGGCGATCGCGATACCGACAATTCCAAGACTGCTATAAATCGGGGTGAAGGGGAAAGGATAAAAATTAATTTTCTCAATGCGCCCTGCAATCTCCTCAACTCCATTAATAATGCCACGATCAAAGTTCTGACGCTTAAACTCAGGTGTAATCAAATCCGTAATAATTTGAGCAACTTGGCGATCGCTAATATATGGCGCAATATCGCGTCCAGTTTCAATTTCAAGGCGGCGTTCCTTTACAGCAATTAGAAATAACACCCCATTATCGATTCCCCGTTTGCCGATGCCCCAATTATTAAATAGCTCAGTAGCATAGGATTTGACGGTAATCGCGGGAGAAGTATTGGGTACTGTCACGACGGCAATTTCTGATCCATTTTTCGCAACCAATCGATTAATGCGTTGATTCAGTTGTGCTTCTGTCTCTGGGCTTAAGATATTCGCAACATCACTTACCCAAGTTCCATTCAGTTTACGCGGATTGGGAATGTCACTAATGGGAATTGCCCATAGCGAATTTACAGGTAAAAGCACTGCCCATAGGAGCAATAGGTAGCTGGGCATAATTAAGAACCAATGCCAAACCCTGTGGCGCAAGCTGCGCTTGCGCCACAGGGTTTGAGTTCTTATATTTAATAAGCAATTTTTGAACCAATTACCCTTCATAAGCTGTAATCTCCACGCCCGAAACTTGATACTTGATTTCCCTAAAGCCACTGATATCGAGCAAGTCCTTGAAGGCATAACTCAGATAGAGCTTGCCAAATTCGCCTTTGTCTTGCGCCATTTTTGATGCCAAATTTACAGGCATTCCCGCAATATCTCTAGTACCAACAGATAAATTAAAGATCAGCACTTCACCCCGATCAATGCCAATACGACAGGGAATACCTTGATTTGCTAGTTCTTGGCGAAAAGTCTGAGCAAACCTAAGAGCTATATTCGCTTCATCAAAAGCATAGATGCCCAACGAACTGACGACCTTAATTTCCGCATCTAATTGAGAACCAATCAGACGTAATCCAATATCTTTCATTAAGGCTGAAAATGATAGCTGATTGAACATGGAAACTTCATGGGTTTCCACAGCTTCATTTTTGCTCTCAATCAGGACTACCACCTTATGTTGAATATATTTATGAGTCAGATAATGGGCAAAATCATGATCAGCTAGGCGAGATTCATACTCTAATAAATCGACATAAAAGTCTTCAGAATAGGGAATAGGATAGCGTTGATCGATAGGCTGTAAATCTTCTAATCTCTTGCCATCCAATACGCGATAGATTTTGCCAAGTTCTGTATGCAGATCATCGCGTTCCTCAAGCCTGAAACTATGCTGCATTGGCAGGCGATCGCATATCGCTTGAGTGATTAAGATCTCGCCACCGTCAGTATGGTTTTCCGCAATTTCTTCGATCGCATCTGCCTCGATGCCATACAAGCCACCACTAATTTGATAAAAACTGCCATAATGAGCGCCCAAACCAATCTGCACCTGACAGGTTTGCTTGATCACATCTTGAATCGTGAGTAGAGCCGATACAAGGGTTACGGCCTCAAGGTGATCGGGATAAAACATCTGGGTATTGTCGGCAGCCCAAATACCTACGCTTTCGCCAGCGATCGCTTTGCCATAGCTATGGACAATTTTTTTGGGTTGGTTGATGATTGCCAAAATTTCCAGCAATCCCTTTTGCTGACATAGTTTCGTTAAGCCAACAGAATCAGAGGATACGCTATAACCCTGTACTTGATGACTAGCCAGTAGCTTTAAGGCATCGTCATAGGTTTGGTCACTACTCAGCCATTGCTCAACCAGCTTCAAAGGCAATGCGCCAATGATGTCCTGAGTAACGTCAAATAGATTGGTGGAGTAACGTTTTTTAGTGAGTTTGGCGATCATTGGAGTTGTTCCATGTATCTAAGCCCCCTAAATCCCCCAATTCTGGGGGACTTTGAAAGAAATTTGTATCTAAGTCCCTAAATCCCCCAATTCTGGGGAACTTTGAAAGAACTTTATTTTCTTGTTCCCCCAGAATTGGGGGCTAGGGGGCGATTAACTTTTGACTTAGGAACTTGCTATTAGTTAAAGTACCTATGGCTTCGACTCCGCTCAGCCAACGTTAGCTGAGCGAAGTCGAAGCTAGATAACTTTGGGGGGACATTTTTTATCCGCAAGTCCCTTAGCTAGGTTTTATGACTTGTGTGTACACGATAGCTCAAAGGGGGATGGTGAGTAATTCTCGTTCCCCTCTCCCTTTGGGACAGGGGCTATGGGTGAGGATAATTTAGATATTAATACTTTGCGGAATCCGTGAGGGGCGGAGATAGCTATATTCCACAGACCTTTGCTCATTGCGAGACTTGATCGTTGATTCGATCGCTTTTAAATTGTCTTGGAAATCTCGTAAGGGCTGCTGAATGCGATCATCCGTGAAATACTCATTGCCGTAATCACCTAAGGTCGTGTAATAGACCGAACCAAGAATATAGGTCATGGTCAACTGACTCTTTGCTTGATCAATTGCAGGCAGCATGGCAAAGAAATCATCTTCAGTTGCACCAGTAGTACTAGTTGGTACTGGCGTATATCCTGCTAAGGGAGTTGCAGGAGCGTAGGTCATCAAATCACCTTGAGGGAAATTCACGGCTGCGTGCTGAGCACTGCCCGTAAAAATCAGCAATGTGACCGCATCAACCAAATAGGCAAGGGTGCGAATCTGTCCATTTTGTCCAAAGCTCGTCACTCGACCACCTTCATTCGAGGTAATTTCCTTGACCCATGCCTGTAATTCCGAGTCTCTAGCTACATCACTGTCACTGCCATAGTAGATAAACAGATAATTCTTGACCCAAGTAGCGATCGCTTCCCAAACTAATAGAGCATCATCGCGGTAGGGATAGTCGGGTAATAGACTCGGATCATCGACACCTCGTTTTTTCAAGGCGATCGGTAATAGAGCCTCATCAAAGTTAAAGGTTTTCACCCCATGTACTGACAGTGCCCTTGCCGTTCCAATTGTGCCTGCCAAGAGCTTATCAACCGTTCCTCCTGGACTGATTAACCCAGACTGAGCAGCATCATTAATGGCGAGAGTGCCTTGGAAATGGGGTTTGAGTAAAATGTAAAGTGGATGGTTGCTAGCTAATTGGCGATTGGTTGCAATTACAAAAGGTTCAATCACTAGATGCGTTCTCGCCAAGTGACTAATCAATTCGTGATAGTTGGCATCGGCAATCTGCACAACGGTTTTCGCAATCAGCCAGTTCGGTTCGTCATCAGCTTGAGCTACAAAGATCGGATGGGTACTAGGATCTTGACCGAGTTGAATTGCGATCGGGGTTAAGCTTTTTTTACCTTTGGGAACCGCAAAGAGTGCCAAGGGAGCATTGATATATTTCTGTTTACCATTCGGGAAAGTACTACCAGCGATCGCTTCTAGTTCCGCATAATCCGCCAGATATAATCGCCCCTCCGCCCCTGCTGCTACTAGAGAATCATTGGCTAAAACCGATTGAAACTGTGCCTCGGTTACAGGAAACTTCGCATCAAGAGTATTAACCCGTTGAATCATCAGAGGGTTAAAGCCTGCCACCCGCAATCTGGCAAATTCCGTATTACTCATAAAGTATTGACTGATCGCAGGCAGGGAAATGATCCAAAAAAGATCATTGTATTCTTGGATGTTGGAGCCTTCTAAATCAATGGGGTCATCCTCAAGGATATCTGGCAAATTAGACAGCAATTCCACGATGGCGTTGTCCGACTGAGACATACTCGCCTCCAGCAATTTTTTGGAAAAGTCCAGTTGCTTAGCCTTAGACTTGTCCTTGTTAATGAAAGCTGAGGGATTAGCGCGATCGTTTAGTAGCACCTTAACCACAACCTTACCTACCAACAATCCCCACGACAGGGAAAACCGCTCATTCGTAGGGACTTTCTCCACCATTGGTAGAGATTCAACATAGGTGTAGTTATATCGATAAAGCTCCCGTGACTTATTTAGGGCTGATTGACGCTGAGTGATTTCAGGATCATACTGGGGCAATAGAGGATACTTACTCGAATTCGATGGTTTAGATATGAAATCGGCTAAGTCCGCTAACTTATCTGAAAGGAAATTTAATAATCTGGCGACACCGCTTAAAAGTGAGAAAATCATGGATGCACCTAAAAAAAATCTGTACATCCATATATAAAACCTGTCAGCCTTAAATAAGATAAATTTTTTTAAACTAAGCAAAAAAATATGGCACAGGCGTAGCCTGTGCCATATTTTTCGAGGGCAATACTTTTTATTTAACTAAACCTGCTCTCAAAGCTCGAACTGCTGCCTGAGTGCGATCATCAGCGCATAGTTTATTCAAAATATTGCGGACATGGGTTTTGACTGTGCCAACGGTAATGTAGAGCTTTTCGGCAATTTCCGCGTTGCTATTGCCATTAACGATCTCTGAGAGGACTTCTAACTCACGTTCGGTCAGAGGTGTGGCTTCGAGCACCTGTTTATAATCAGCTTCCGCCGCCGCGATCTCAACAGTTGCCTCCTTGCGGCGTACCTGTTGCAGGACGATATTAGCGATCGCAGGATCGATCCATGAATTGCCCTCCGCCGTTAATTTCAGCGCCTGCACCAAATTTTCTGAGCTAATATCTTTGATGCAATAGGAGTCAGCACCTGCGGCAAAGGCGGCGAGTACTGTCTCTTGGTTATCGGTGAGCGTTAAGATCAAAACTTTAGTTGCTTTGCTTGCTTCGGTGGTTGCCGCCTTGATTTGGCGTGTTACCTCTACGCCATCCATATCTGGCAAGCCTAAATCAACGATCGCTACATCGGGTTGTTGGCTGTTTACCAATGCCACACCTTCCGCGCCCGTCGCTGCTTCACCAACAAAGACAAGCTCTCCTTGTTGTTGCAACGCAATCTTCATGCCCATGCGGGTCAGGTCATGGTCTTCAATTAGGACAACACGAATCGAACTCATAAGCACTTTTGCAAATTATGCAGGGTCTGTATTGATACCAGAATCTCACAGAAGGGACAATAAAAACAAAATACTCTCAAAAACGTAAGAATGGGCTGTGCAAAGCACAGCCCATTCTTACCCAAATACATCATCGCAATTTTTAAACATTGATTTAAATCACGCGATCGTTACCGCCATCAATGGGAACTTGAGCCGCAGTCGTACAGGCAAACAATGCACCACACATCTCCGCCGCAAGTTCAGCAACATGGTGACTCGTAACTTCCACTTTGAGTAGATTATTGGTTTTATATTCCTCAATCGTTAAGCCGTAATGCTTAGCGCGAGAAGTTAAGACTTCCTCAGTCCAGATGCCCGTATCAAAGACAGCATTGGGATGTAGGGTATTAATGCGAATGCGATCGCTACTCCACTCCAGAGCCGCTACCCGCATTAATTGAGTGAGCGCTGCCTTCGATGCGGAATAGGCTGCGGCGGCAGGTCCGGGGGCAGGCACATTTTTGGAACCGATCGCCACTACACGACCACCATTAGGCGCAAGTTTCAGCAATGGATATGCTTCACGCATCAGGACTAGATTTGCTTCCAGATTGATCTGCATCACCTTTTGCCATGTGGCAGTATCGAGATTTTCGATGCGACAACCAGATGGGAAAACTCCTGCATTGAGAATGAGGATATCTAGACCACCAAAGGCTTTTACGGCTTGATCGAGGGAAATAGCGATCGCAGTTTCATCACTGACATCGCAAGTAATGCCGACAAAATCGGGGCGATCGTATAGCTTCTCAATAGCGGGATTAATATCTAATCCAACTACCGCCGCACCACGCTTTAATAAGGAATCTACACAGGCTTTACCAATGCCTGAAGCTGCACCTGTAACTAAGGCAATTTCACCAGTGAAAGCAGGAGAGGAACCACCTTTTTTCAATTTCGCCTGTTCCAATTCCCAATATTCCACCGCAAAGATATCGCTAGCGGGTAACGCTTGATAACCGCCCAAAAGTTGCGATCGCTGAATGATTTCCATCGTATGCTCATAGATATCCGCGACAATCTGGGCATCTTTGGCGGATTTACCAACGGTGACTAGTCCTAACTGGCGATCGAGAATCACGCGAGGTGCAGTGTCGAGAATAGTTACTGGTTGCGCTGATTTAGGAGCTTCTTCGGCAAAATAAGCGCGATAGGATTCGGCATAGGCTTTGACATCTCTGCCAACTAGGGGCAATCTCTTCGTGCGAATCACATGATCGGGAGTCGCACAACCCTGTTGGGAAATGATCTGCACATCTTCTCTTTGAGCAAAGGCTAAGCTTTTCTCATCATTATGGGAACTGAGAACTACGGGAAATCCTGCAACTTGCGAAACTTCAGTGCGTAGTTTAGCAATTTCTAATCTCTGCTCACTTTCCCTAATCAGAGAAGCTGGTGGTGATATCTCCCAAGCATGATGTTTTTTGAGATAAGCCTCTGCGCGATCGACTAACGCGATCATCCTTTCATAGGATTCTTGAGCAGTTTCGCCAAAGGAGAAAATACCGTGATTCATTAAAACCATGCCAAGCGTGCGATCGCTTTTCTCCGCCGCAAATTTCTCGGCACAGACTCGCGCTAGGTCAAACCCCGGCATCACATAGGGAATGATCACCACATCATCGCCATAGATTTCTTGAATGCGTTCCCATCCATTCGCGGTATTGGTCACTGAAATGACCGCATCGGCATGGGTATGATCGACAAATTTATAAGGCAAACTCGCATGGAGAATTGTTTCTACCGATGGTGCAGGCGCACTTGCCTTGGTCATTTGCGTCTTCAGTTCATTCACCATTTGTGAATCGGAGAGAACCTGTAACTTCGCTAATTTCAATAAATGTGCCATCCGCACAGGGGCAAAACCTGCTTCAGCGATCGTTTCTAAATCCCAACCACTTCCTTTCACATAAAGAATCTCTTCTTCTTCACCAACGATATTCTTTTCACGAATTTTGACAGAAGTATTGCCCCCACCATGTAGAACAAGTGATGGATCGCGCCCCAATAACCTTGATGTATATACCCTTAAGCCTAAGTCGGTTTTATATTCAGCAGCTTCGCGATCGCTCCACAAACTTTTCATTTTTTGAAATTCCTAAATGATTTTTAAATAAATTCAAATAAAGTAGGGGCAAAGCATTCCCAAGGAAATTCACAAATTTTGAGATTGTTTTAATTTGGGAATGCTTTGCCCTAAACTCGCAACGCAGGGACAATTTATCGGTGAAAGCAAAGAGGGTAGAGCATTTGCGTTTTGAGATGATCGGTGGGGAGTATCAAAAATATTGGCGCAAATGCTCTACCCCTACAAGTTTGTTGTTGTAAATTGTGACGGGTGCGAATAAATCATGACAATCAAACAATCAATGTGTAAAGAAGGCAACGCCCACCCTAATGTTGAGATGCTTAGATAGCAACAATGCACTCAATTTCGACAAGCGCATCGAGGGGAAGTCGAGCGACTTGAACCGTAGAACGGGCAGGGAATGGAGCAAGAAAATACTTACCGTAGATCGCATTTACTTTGGGGAAATCTGCCATATCTGCAAGAAACACCGTGGTTTTAATCACGTTGGTAATATCTGCGCCTGCCTCAGCGAGAACAGCTTGAATATTTTTGATTACCTGTTCAGCTTGTTCTTCAACCGTAGTCGCCACAATTTTGCCAACGGCAGGATCGATCGCAATTTGTCCCGCCATGAAAATTAATTTGCTGGTTGCCGAAACAGCGATCGCTTGGTTATAAGGTCCAACGGGTTCAGGAGCATTGGCGCTACGGATTACTTCTTTTTGACTCATGCTTGATATTTTTTCAATAGATCCAAGGCTAAGTATAAAATCTTTTGGTAGCTTTGGCTCCAGAGGCTTAGCGCTCTTGTTTGTTAAGGAGTTTCGACTTCGCTCAGCTAACGTTGGCTGAGCGGAGTCGAAGCCACAGGTACTTTAATTAATAGCAGCAATTCCCTAAGCAGCAACGAGATGCTGTTCAGTTTGTTGGGTGAGACGCTCAAAGGTTGCTCGCATCTTCAATCCGACGATGACTTGTAAAAGCCCCGTGCCATTATTAGAACCAGGATAGTCAGGATGTTTGCGTAGAAGCTCCGTCAACTCACCGTAGTACTCGGTACTCAAGCTGCTGAGATGGTTTTCGATATATACCACTTCCTCAAGGCGATCGAATTGTCCATCGATTTCCAAGACACTTGCGGGCTGACCGAGCCAGCTATCGGGTCCCGAAAACAGCTTGATTCCAGGGTAGGAACAAGTCAGTTTTGTACCGCAAGGAATCCAAGAAATGGTCGAGCCTTCATCAAATAAATAGGCTGGTTGCAAACCTTCCACATCGTTACGTTGGATCAGACGTACCCGCAACACTTTGCGATCGCTATCATTGGCAATCAGATTGGTAGGCAAAATCTGAATCACCACATCAGCATTAGCTTTTTGGGGATCGATATAGGCATCAAAATCAGGACGACGAGCAGCGATCGCCTGTGTCACATCGGCAAGGGTATGACCACGCTCCGCCATGTCCCGTTGAATTTTCCAAGCAACCTTGACTTCATCGCTGAGATCTAGATAGATGCTGAAATCGATCAAATCGCGAACACGCTTGTCATAGAGCGGATGCAAACCTTCGATCACAACGACTTTGTTTGGTGCAATCAATTCAGGTGGATCGATTAGTCCTGTCTCATGGTTGTAAATGGGTTTCCATACCGATTTCCCTTCTTTGAGAGCCTTTACCTGTTCATACATCAAGTCAAAATTGTTGGCACGCGGATCAAGGGCAGTAATCCCTGTTTCCTTGCGTTGTTTGCGATCGAGGCTGTGATAGTCATCTAGACAGATCACAGTCATAAATTCTTCGCCAAACAGATCCTTGAGTCTTCCTAAAAATGTGGATTTCCCACAACCAGAATCACCTGCAACTCCGATCACAACAACACGGCTGGGATTATTGCTCATAATTATGAACCACTCCTATATGTAAATTATTTAAAGGGGTTTACTATAAAAAATATAAAAATGTATTTATTAATACTTCTGTTGCAAGATCAAATCTACCAAACATAGATGTCTGCAAAGGTTTAATTTTGATTTAACTTTAATAATTACTATTGTTTGTGAATTTAAGGTAAAAACAAAGAGTGGGCTTTCCTGTTTAAAAGTCCTATAAAAATCTTGCGATCGCCATTATGAAAGTCATACCATCAAAACTGAAATTGCCATATTCTCGAAAATTGATCAATTTTGGGAAATACTTTCTGATTTCCTTGGTGCTACTCCTAGGTTTACATCTAGTCGCTAATGCCAATAACTCTGAAGTCATCATTCAGCCTGAATGGACTGCGAATTTACAAGCGAGTACCGAACTCATTACGAATGGTAAGCAAGTATTTATAATTGAGAACCAGAAGTATAGTGAAGAGTCAAGAGATTATTCGGCAACTTTATTTGCAATTCATACTGCGTCAGGGAAAGTACAATGGCAGCAGCAATTACCACCTCATCAGAGTCTTGGTAGTCGTAAGTTGATTTTAGAGAATGGAATTATATATGCTAGTCATGACAATGGCATTGTGGGATTTGATCCTGAGACTGGTTCTCCTAAAACATCTTTGAAATATGTGGAAGATATGGGGCTTGGTGGTATTCGCGATCGCTTAATGGGAATACATCAGGATATTGCGGTATATGGTGATTCTATCCCAATTGATGAGAGTAGTTCTAATCTCGCAGGCTATCAAACAAAAGTCTTTGCTATCAATAAAGAGAAACCACTTTGGTCATATCAGCTTCCTAAAACTAACGGATTAATTGGCATTTCGGCAATTCAGCCAGTAGTACAGAATGGAATTTTATTTTTGCCTTCCTTTCATGACACGTCCAAAGGTCGGCTTGAACAATTTACAGTGATGGATGTACGATCAGGGAAAGTTTTATGGACTTGGGAAACTTCATCGCGAGATCCTAATGCCTTATGGGATGCCGATATTTTGGGAGATACAATCTATACTTCGATCTTCGGTTTTTCTAAGACGCAGCCATTAGGGCGTATCCGTGCGATCGATCTCCAAACTGGCAAAGAAAAATGGTCGTATGTTATTACTGGCAAAGTTAAAGCCGTTAGCGATCGCGAAGTTTTGGTCTGGCAATCAAAAGATAACTCTGGTGGTAATTTTGTGCTGTTAGATAAGGAAACGGGCAGATTCTTACGCAGATTTACAGTGACCCGTGCCTATGATAGTGAGCCTCAACATTTAACTTGGGCAGATGGACGAGTTTATATAGATGATATGGAAATCAAAAATGTGACTTTGGGCTTTTATGGTTCTGCTGACAACAATAGTTGGATCGGTGCCTTTGACGATAAAACTGGCAAATTAGTATGGCGAACTCCTACTTTGATGAATAGCCATGTTTACTATCCTCCCTTGGTGATTGCTGTAGCCGATAAGCCTGATAAAAAACGTTTGATTTTTGCAAGCAATTTTCTAAGAAAAGAAGGTAGTAGTAAAATTCAATCTTTTTTCATTCCCTAAATCCCCTTTCCAAAGGCATCGCAAAGCGATGCCTTTGTTGATTAAACTCCCTTTACAAAAAAAGAAATCGCTTTGCGATTTCTTTTTTGGTTACACTTTGCTACGGAGAATGTCACGACTAAGGGCATTTTGGAAATCTTCTAAATGTGACGGATATTGTGGTAGCCAGACATCTCCTGAAGTGATGTGGATAGGTGGCAAAACATCATAAATCGGCTCTTGCAAAAAGTAGGTTTCCTTCAATTGCACTAACCATGCCGATTTTCCTTGATCTTGTACCTTCGATTGAATATCGATTAGGCTTGTGGGAGCAATGTCTAAATGACGGTCTAGTTCAAAATCTACTTCCCAATTTTCGCGATCGCAGGGAAATATTGAAGCGATCGTGGCTAGTCCTTGAATCGCAAAAGCAGGAAAAGTGTCAGTATCAAAGCCAAACTCATCCATCAGTTGCCGACAGGTATGTGCCGAGTCAGGATTATCAGGATAGCCAAGGGAATGAATCAAGACTCTGCTATCCATAGAGGTTTTAATAAATTCAGGTGGATTGAAAATAACTAGGGTACTGTATACCCTCGCTAAGTAACAAACCGCCTCTTCGGGACATAGAGAAATCGCTATGGTTATCGCTGCTCGATCAAGCATGATGCAAAAATGCAAGTACTTTTGATGTTTAAGCTGACAGCATACACCGATTTTTGAATTTGCGCGTTGCTGCAAATGACTTAATCTCAAGCTCAAATCGTTAATTTTGCATGAAGACTAGCTATTTTGCTTAGTCTGAGCATTTTAGTCATAAAAGCTAGTTAGAGAGCAAGTTTTTGTGGCATGGCTTTGCCATGCCACAAAAACTTTTAAATAAAGACCATCGGTTTGTCCTTAAAGGGAGCGAAGGCTTCAGCATCGAAACGGTATAAGCTGGCGGGACGACCTGCCCCCCTTGAAGACTTGATGCCAGTATCACTCAGAAAACCTAGCTTTAATAATTTAGTCCGAAAATTAGAATAGTCTGAAAAGTTCTCCCCAAGAACCGTCGTATATAGCTGATAGAGATCGCTGAGGGTAAAGGCTTCAGGCAAAACATCAAAGGCAACAGGGCTATATTCCAACTTATTGCAGAGGCGGCGATGACCATATTCGAGAATGCGATTGTGATCAAAGGCGAGTTCGGGAACCTGCTGTACAGGATACCAAGCAATTCCACATACTCCATCAGCAATTAGTTCTGCTTGAGAGAAGGGAACAAGTGCAAAATAACTGACAGAGAGATAGCGAACATGATAACTATCTGGAGCTTCTCGGGGATCGCGTCCAATATCGCCAAAGGTGTAGAGTTGTTCGAGATAGAGGTTCTTAGCGCGAATTTTTTCAGCAAGAATCCGATAGGCAGCTTCTTCGAGAGATTCACCTTGACGCACGAGGGTTCCGGGCAGACACCAGCGATCGCGATAGGGTTCATGTTGGCGCATCACCAGTAGCACTAATAGACGATTCTGCTCAGTATCTACAGAAAAGATCACGTTATCGACACCGACTTTGAAGTCTGCTAGTGGTTTAGGGGCTATGGGGCGGGACTTGTCTGCCATGCGTAAAGCGACTCTCGTTGGATATATGCTGCGACTGTGGGTATTATGACTGAACTGTTACCATTGTTGCGATAGTCGGACGAAGAAACATTAGGAATCGAGGTAGAGTCAGGGGCAATCGCCACTTCAGTACCCATATGCACAAGGCGATCGATATCTGTCTTGGCAATGGTTACGCCCTGCCGTGGCACGACCAACAGTTTGACTTGGCTCAGCAAATCTTGGGCGCGATACCATGTCGGCAATTGGGGTACAAGGTCGCCACCGATAACGAGGGTAAAGTTTGCCTCTTGCCAAAGTTGTTTGGCTTTCTCGACAGTGTTAATTGTGCGCGGATCGCTAAGTTCAGGATGCAGGGTAATGGTTTGGGCTGGTGGCTGGATCGCAGCGATGGTCAGATCCATCATCTTAAGGCGATCGCTGAGGCTTGCCTGATGGGTTTTAAAGGGGTTGTCCGATACCCAAACCAATACGCGATCATAATGGTTACCCAGCCACTGCAAGATCTCTTGATGTCCGATGCTCGGCGGATCGGCACTAGTTCCAAAAAGAGCGATGTTCATTAGTTTATCTAACAGTCCTTATCCATTTATGTCTGATTACTAGTTAATCAGTAAATCTAAAAAACAGAGATTTTCAGTTTGTAATCCCTTAAGAATATGTTCTATCCAAAGGTAAAAGATCTTCAATTTAACTCTTGCATTAGTGCTTAAGAAAAGCCAAGTGACGTTAGCTTTCTGTAAATTGAGTTGGTCTTTCCAGAAGGCAGTCTACTCTGTCAAGATTTCTTTAGTGGGAATACGATGGTTAAGACATTGACGAGCTAAAACAGAAATTGACTCGTCATTTCATTTTGTAGATTTTCTTAAAAAATGTCGTTCACACACAAGCAAAAACAAATATGAAATTACAATACTAGGTAACAACATGCTCAACAAAGGAATTAATACAGGTGTATTAACGAAGGAAAATGGCTCTATGAAATAGAGCCACATCACTTGTAAAAGTGGAGCATGCATTAAATATAGACTATAAGCAAATGCCCCTATAAATACCAAGTGGCTTCCAAGATAATGCTTTATAAAGCTGGCTCTGATCGTTAGAAGCTAATCTGATGAGTAAGCAACTTGCACAAATACCTGCTAACAAATCAGCCAAAGACCACCAAGCAGTTTTCCACAAGACTACATAAGCAACTAACGCAGGTATACCAACTAATATAGTAATCATTCCACATGGTAACTTATTTTTTAATCTTGATAAACAACCATCACCATAGGATATTTCTGCCGCCAGCATCCTGAAAGTAAATAATCCAATATAGTGTGGACAAATCCCCCAAGAATAATTGTTAATATTAAGAGATGAAAATTACACAGTAAACTCAATTAATTATACACTCAATGTTGCTATTATCACCGTTAAAATAGCTCCAAATCTTCTCCAAGCCCAAACAATTAATAGGAATAACAAATAAACTCGCCATTCTACCGATATAGACCAGAATGAGTGATTGATTTTAGCTGAGGTATCCCTAAAGATATCTTGAATTAATAAGATTCAATGTATAAAAATATTTTTTAGTGTAACAGGAATAGTCCTATCCCATTGTGTTCCAGTATTTTTTCCAATTATTGTAAATATCAATATGACTTGTGAGAGCATAGCCAAATGCGTATCCACGAAGCTTTGCTATCCTCGAAGAGCAGCATCTCTATCTCTAGCTTCTAGACTTTACACATTTTGCTTGACATTCTCTATATAATTAACGCAATCATATCGCCTGTACCATGCTCGTTTGACATCATCTTAAATGTTTGGCAACTCTATCTATAAGCTTAAATTTGAGCTTTTGTCTGATTATTTAAGATCAAAACTCAAGCATCCTTCTAGCCCTATACTTCTTGCGTAAGTCCTAATTGTTTGTCCCTAAGCACTCTCTCAAAGCCCGTTTTAAATTACCTCAAATCGCATTATTGTGGTAATGATGGGCGGCGCTTCGCGCCGCCCATCATTACCACAATAAATTCTTTCCTTTTTAGGACTACCTATTATTTAACTTTTACTTGAAAGCGAACAAACCCATAGGAATTAGGTGGAGTTCCTATAGATGTTGCGTGGGGCAATGTTGCAGGACTAGAAACCACATTTACGACTACTAGACCGTCAGTGTTGTCACTTGGACTGATGGCAGTGCCGTCAACTTTTTTGCAGGTACTTGGAGGATTACTATTAGCAGGATAAAACTGCCCTCGATCGCTATCAAACAAACCTGTCAAATAACTAGTTGGGCTAGTCGGAGCCGCCGTAGCACTATTCGCAAAGGCAATATCCAAGTTACTACCTGCACCGACAGTATTGTAAGCTCCATTCACGAAGGTAGTATTAGAAGGAACTAAATCGCAAATGGTGATATTAGTAAGCTCTTTATTCCCGCTCACCAAGAAATAAATGCTGTACTCGACGCGATCGCTTGGCTTGACATTGCTGTAGTTAATAGCTCCTCGCAAATAATCAGAGAGTGGTGTGGGCCAGTTAGGATCATCATCAGCAGATGAGGCAACACCATCATTCACAAAACCTGCGATCGCCACATCATTAATAGCAGTAATTCGCTTAGCTAATAGAAGTTTAGGAGTAGCAGCGATCGGCGAAACAATAGTAACTTTGGTCGGATCAACAGTTGGTGTTTGCGTTTGCGAAAGACTACTAGCTAATGGAGTCACACCTGTAGGTAAACCAGTAGTTGTGTTATCTATATTATCCGTTTTCACCCCTGCGGCAGGTAAGTCAGTACTCGTAGCAGTAGATTGGTTCTGGAGAATCTGACCATTAACAGCCGTAGCCGCAATCTTGACAGAAATCTCCACGGTTACTACTCCCCCTGCCTTCAACGTAAAACTAGAAGCAAAGAGATTGTTATTACCCGCACCTGTATAACTAGTATTGGGAGATGGGGGAGTTGCTTGGATCGCATTGACAGTGATATCTCCAGCAGCCAAAGCTCTCGCTAAAGTCGTATCTGAGTCTAATACATCGACAATTTGGAAGTTAGCGAGATCCACCAGACCCGTATTCGCATAGGAAACGCGCCAAGTCAGGGTGTCTCCTCCAGAGGGTGTCACACTACCATCAGGATCAACGGCAAGATTAACTGACTTATAGCCAGAAACCGTTGCAACACTTTGATTAGTCGTGATCTGTGCGACGTTATTGGCAGTATTTGGGTCAGGCGTTGGTCCATAGACAGAAGCGAAGTTAGTATATGTTAATGGATTCACCAAGGGCGTTAAATCAACGACATTCACCGTAAAAGTCAAATCACTAGTGCTTGCTCCCGAATTCAAATTGGCATTGTAGGTACAGGTGATATCAGGAATAGAAGAAGAAGCTGGACAAGTCCAATTTGTGCCGCTAGCAGAAGCATAAGTAAGACCAGTAGGTAATTGATCTACCAAAGTAATTGGCGAAACAGATGTACTTGCTCCATTATTCGTAACTTTAATCGTATAAACGGCTTGCTTACCAACTACAAATGCACTAGTAGATGTTTTCGTGACACTCAGATCCGCGCTGCCACTAATAGTTGTCGGATCGCTAGCAGTATTATTAGCAGAAACATTGTCATAGGCAGGAACATTCAGCGAAGCAGTATTAGTAATGCTATTAGTACCTGTAGGTGTTCCTGTGCCGATATTCACCGTAACGTTTACAGCCGTGATACTTCCAAATGCCAATCCATTGGTATTGGTATTCGTACAAGTTACGGTTTGAGGATTGGAGCCTGCGGCTGAACAAGTCCAAGGGGAACCAACCGCAGAGGCAAAGGTCAGATTGTTTGGTAGGACATCGGTAATGGTGAGAGTTCCCGTGGCGAGAGCAGGGCCTAGATTCTCAACGGAGAGGGTATAGGTTCCCTGACCACCGATCGCAAAAGTTCCAAAGTGAGTTTTCGTCAACTTGAGATCAGCTTGTAATGAACTAATCGTAGTGGGATCGCTGCTGGAATTATTACTACTGACGGGATCAGATACAGCACTAGTCACAGTTGCGGTATTCGTAATCGTGCCAGTGGCTGTTGTCGCACGCACCAACACATTCAGATTGATCGTGGCACTCGTACCCACCACCAATCCAGCAGTATTAGTACAGGTAACAACTTGGGGAGTTCCATTAACCTTGGCTGCCCCTGCACTACAAGTGAATCCACCGCCACCTGAACCCGTAGGCACAAACTCTAAATCATTCGGTAATGAGTCTGTAACTGTGATTGTGCTAGGCACAGAAGAGGGACCATTATTGGTGACAAGTAATTGATAACTGGCATTTTGTCCTTGGATAAAGTTCCCAGAGTGGCTCTTCACAATCGACAAATCTGCTGCCTGAGTCACAGAGCTAACTAAACTAGTGGCGTTATTAGCTAACTTGCCTGCTGGTTCACCCGAAACTTGAGCAACACTAGCATTGTTGGTGATACTTGCCGCAGTTTGAGTTCCCACTAGGACATTAATTGTAAGAGCAGGAGCCGAACCACCTGCGGCAATATTGGCGTAATTCGTACAGGTCACGGTCTGCCCAGATGCCGAACAGATCCAACCAGTACCTGTACCTGAGACATAGCTCAAACCTGTGGGTAAAGTATCTGTCACCACTATCGGTGCGATCGCTGCTGTCGTGCCAATATTATCGACTTGCAATGTATAAGTACCTGATTGCCCTAATGCAAGAGTTCCAGCAGTCTTCGTGATTCTGACATCAGGATCAGGAACGATTACAGTCGTCGTGACACTAGCTGTATTATTAGCTGCATTGGTGTCACCATCTGTAGTCACACTTGCATTATTAGTGACACTGTAGGAAGTACCCGTCACTACAGGGGTCACAATGACATCGATCGCAGTTGTTGCACCACTAGCTAAAATATTGGGATTACTACAGGTGACCGTTCGCGTTCCAGACGTGTAAGTGCAACTCCATCCCGTACTTCCCGTCGCAGAACTCGCGGACACATAGTTTAAGTTAGCGGGTAAGACATCAGTAACTGTTATGAGGTCGGTAGTCGAAAGATTAGGCGTACCTGTATTCGTGACTGTTAATCGATAGGTTGCATTTTGCCCCTGTACGAAGTTGGCAAAACTCGTTTTAGCAATGCTCAAATCTGCACCTTTGATCACTGCATTGACGGTGTAGGTATTATCAGTAATATTTGAGTCTGCACCCGAAGCCGCCGAAGGGGTCGCTGTGGCACTGTTAGAGAAATTGCCAGAAAATCCCGATGCAGCGATCGTACCATTAACTGTAAAGCGAACCTTACCACCACTCTTTCGCAGACCAATCGTACCAAGGCTAATATTATTGCCAGTACCAGTTTTCCTGTATTTAGGAGTTCCAGTCGTATTAGTAGGGTCGCAAGCATTGACACTACCACCATTACCTAAAGCTTTTTCAGGACTAGGACTGCCTGTACTTCCCCCAGCTACGCCAGCACCATCTACATAGTCACAAGTCCAACTCACGTTAGTAACTTCAGCAGGTACGATATCCGTAAGGGTAATGTTGCTATCATCACCACTACCAGAGGAATTATTCGTAATATCAATAGTGTATTGAATTGTATTACTAGGATTGATGGTGGCAGTACAGGTATCAGTCTGTCCCGAAGTCGTACAGGCTGGTGTAAAACTAGCTCCATTAATCTGAGTCAACTTTTTCACAACATTCAAATTAATGCCGCCAGATGCCAACACAGGCGTAGTATCTGAGCTAGTATTGTTACCCGTATTAGTTTCCTCTCCTGTCGGTAAGGATACGGTGGCAGTATTTGTAAATGGTGAGCCAGTAACCGTTGTGGGACTAACGGTTACTAAGATCGAGCTACTGTTATTAGTCGGCAAGGGATTGGGATTAGTACAGGTTATAGTTGCGCCTAAAACTGGTGTGGTATTAGTACAAGTCCATCCCGAACTTCCCGAAGCTGAAGCCGCAGAAACAAAATTAAAACTGGCTGGTAAAGTATCAGTTATCGTAATTAGCCCACTAGTTGCGGCAACCCCTTGATTAGTGACAGTAATCGTGTAGGTTCCATTTTGACTGACAGCAAAAGATTGACCATTATCGGTTTTATTGATGATCAAGTCGGGAACTGGCTTAGTAGTAGGGTTTGTTTGTTGAATATTGGTATTGTCAGCAGGATTAGTGTCTAAACTGCCGCTAGTAAGACTTGCCGTATTGGTTACAGAAGTAGGGACATTAGATAAAACATTAACAGTAAGGCTGAGGCTAGAAATACCAGTCGTGGTTCCATCTCCACTAGCTAATCCACTGGGATTCGTACAGGTGACATTTTGTCCATTGGCAGTACAAGTCCAACCAGTTCCTGTAGCCGAACTATAGGTTAACCCTGTAGGTAGCGTGTCAATAATTGTGAGCGGTCCCAATGCATCAAAGCCACTAGTATTTTTGACAGTTAGTTGATAGGTAGCAGTAGAACCAGCCACAAAAGTTTGCTCCGTCGGATCAGGAGCAGAGTCATCTTTTAATAAGACTAAATTTGTCCCCTTAATTACTGTCGTAGGATCGCTAGATGTATTATTCGCGAGGTTGGAATCAGGGCTACCACTAGTGACGGTGGCAGTATTGAGGCTATAGGCTGCTGCACTAGTAGAAACATTGACCGTCAAATTAATAGTGGAAGTTGCACCAACTGCAAAATTACTGGTGTTTGGATTGGTACAGGTTACGACCTGTCCAACTGCCGAACAAGTCCAAGGATCAGTGCTACTTGCAGAAACATAGCTAAAACCAGTGGGCAATGTATCGACAACTCTTAAGGTTCCTCTGGCAGCATTGGGACCATTATTTTTAACTTGCAACTGATAAACATTATTAGCGCCAGTCGCAAAGTTGCCATTATGAGATTTGGTAATTTGTAAATCTGTAGTGCTATCAACCACTGTAATTAAAGATTGACCTAAGCCTGAACCATAGTCAGAGTTATAGTGATAGCTACCTCCTGAGAAGTCATTGATCAGGTGATTGACTTGCAGAGTATTACTGCTAGTTCCAGTGCCCGTTGAGAGAACTTTCACTCGATATCTGGTTGTGACCGTATTCCCAACTTTGCCATCTCCAGTGGTGTCTTGGTCGGCAACTGGTCCCGCACAGACATTTGCGCTTGTGTGATATCCGGGATCGGAGGGATTAGCTAACCAGCCGCAAGCATCATAGTAAACGCCACTACTCACTGCGCCTGCATCGGAGGTATTTAGTAGCATTCAATCCTGTGGTTTTGACTTGGAAAGCGAAGCCAGTCACAGTTGTTCCCTTAGCGATCGGACCTGCATTAATAAAGCCAACACGAGTAGTATTAGCTAACGTAGCAGGAGCCGTAGTAGTCCAAGTTGCAGCGTTAGCATTGGTGGTGGTAGGCGTAACGGTATAAACCACTGTCCAGCCTGTTGGAGCCGTAGGCGTAGCATTGAGAACGGTGTTTGTGGGAATAGCATCAGACACCAAGACTCTTGTAACTGTCCCCCCAAGTTCAGTAACTGTAATTGATGTACCTACTAGGTCTGTTGGCGTGAGAGAAGGACTTGCACCCGCAGGAGCAGCACTATCTACTCTCAAACTAAGATTGTATGTTTGCAGATCATCACTGAAATTAGCAGGAGTACTATTATTGGAATAAGTACCTTGAGTTTTTAGAATTGCAGCAAAGGCTTGAGGTGTTGCACCAACTAAAATCTGACTAAATGCACTTACCTCACGCTCCCCATTAGTAGGAGAACCTGTCGTTTCTCCAGTAGTACCATCAGGGGCATCAACGGTCGCAACATTATTCGTACCACTAACTGGTTGGTTTTGAGTAGCTGCACTATTATCATTTGCCCCTGTATCCCCTAGTTGTACCTTAATAGGAGCACCCGAAGTAGCACTTAACGCAACAGTAACAGGCACGTGAACCTTAATGGTTCCTCCAGGACTGAGAATAGCAGCAGTTGCTTGGGCTAATGTCCCCCCAACGACCTCTGGTGTACCATCACCATTAGCATCAATGTCATAAGTAATTGTACCTGTTAGGGTTGCAGGACCTGTGACTATAGGAGCAGGGATGGTAACTTTAGTAGTGTCATTACCAGTGTTGGTAATTAAGAAGTCATAGGTCAGGACATCGTTAGGGAGAACAGGCGTAGTGGGAGTTGAGTCAGATATGCCATTACCGACAACGGTTATACCTGCAACTTCTGCAACTGTTACAGTAACGGTATTTGAGGTGGTGTTAATCGTCGTCCCAGGCTGACTTGGATCTTCGTAGGTTGCAGTGGCAGTATTTTTTATAGATGTACCAGCTGCGGTTTGAGGAACAGTTTGACTTGATGCGACTAGGGGAGAAAGCTGCCAAGCGGCAAAGATAGATGCCGTTGTGACAAGAATATAACGGAGTATCGGAATGCTAGTTACTCTGCTTGGATTGCTTGTTTTTAGTTTCTGGATATTCTTTCTCAAATAATGCATATCAGCCCCTGACCATCTTAGTTTACTGAATTAATGTATGAAATGCGTATTGACAATTAATCAGCATCCGAAATTAAACCGCTCCAATAAAAATTGGAGTGTTTTAAATACTCTTAACTTCTTAATTAATAATGTAGATAGATTGCTTACATACGTTTTGCACAGGATTTACCTACTACAAACGTCCCCCCTAAAGAAATTTATTATCTCTTTAGCAATACACATATAGGAGATTATATGTGATTTTAGATACATTATATCAGCTTATAAAAACTTAAGCAAATTGTCAAATTTTCAACAACTAAACGAAAATAAAAGAAACACAGATTGTTTGTGAATATCAGAAATAAAAATATAATTTAAACAAAGTCAGGATAATAATCTATTCGCAATCCTATATTTAATTTACAGAATGTTGAAGATTAAAGCATCACAGAGAAACCATTGAAAGCCTCTCTTGTTTGAGCTTTCAATGGTTTCTCTGCTTTTTAGGACTGCCAGAAGATTTAAGCCCAAAACAATACTAAAAATATTTTTTTCTTGTAGACGAAAAAATATAGCCAAATAATCCTATTTTTTTGAGAAAGGCACAGGTTTATAAATTGAGTAAATCTCTGGATTTTAATTATGAAACAAAAATGAAAAGCCACAACCTTGCATAGCAAGGTTGTGGCTTTTCATTGAGTAATATCGAAGCGATCCCTAGACGTTAACTTCAGCAGGTTTAACTTGAGATAGCAAACCAGTGAGAAATTCTCCTTCGATTACTTCTGTTTCTAAGAGCTTCTCAGAGATGGACTCTAGCAAATCACGATTAGCATTGAGAATTGCTAGCGCTTTTGCATGGGCATTCTCGACGATGGTTTTGATTTCCTTATCGATCGCTTCCGAAGTCGCAGGGCTGACATTACGTGCCATCTCCATACCACCGAGGAATTGATTTTGTTGCTTTTGGTAAGCAAGAGGTCCCAAAACGTCGCTCATACCGTAGCTAGTCACCATCTTATCAGCGAGTTCTGTAGCGCGTTGGAGGTCATTGGATGCACCAGTAGTAATGCTACCGAAGATGATTTCTTCTGCCGATCGCCCACCAAGGAGAGTTGCGATTTGGGCTTCAATTTCTTCTTTGCTTAACAGGAAGCGATCTTCCGTTGGTAGTTGCAAGGTGTAGCCGAGAGCCGCCATACCGCGAGGCACGATTGAAATTTTCTCAACTTTGCCGCTACTGGAGTTAAGCGCGCCAACTAGAGCATGACCAACTTCGTGATAGGCAACAATCCGCTTCTCGTTCTCATTGAGAACGCGACTCTTCTTTTCTAGACCAGCGACCACACGTTCAACAGCTTCAGCGAAGTCTTCAAGTAGAACAGTTTCACGTCCAGCACGGGCTGCAAGTAGTGCCGCTTCGTTAACGAGGTTAGCGAGGTCTGCACCTGCAAATCCTGAAGTACGAGTAGCGATCGTTTCAAGGTCAACACTCTGATCGAGAGTGACTTTCGCCGCATGGATTTTGAGAATTTCTAAGCGTCCGCTCTTATCGGGGCGATCGACTAATACTTGGCGATCAAAACGACCGGGACGTAGTAAAGCTTGGTCAAGGGTTTCAGGTCGGTTGGTTGCAGCAAGAACGATTACTGTCGTTCCATCTACACCAAAACCATCCATTTCCGTGAGTAATTGGTTGAGGGTCTGTTCGCGTTCGTCATTACCGCCGTACATACCACCGCTAGAACGTGCCTTACCGATCGCATCAAGTTCATCGATAAAGATGATACAAGGTGATTGTTTTTTGGCTTGTTCAAACAAGTCACGAACACGGGAAGAACCAACACCGACAAAGAGTTCCACAAATTCTGAACCAGAGATACTGAAGAAGGGAACGCCTGCTTCACCAGCCACAGCTTTTGCAAGGAGGGTTTTACCAGTTCCGGGAGGACCTACTAGCAATACGCCTTTAGGAATCTTCGCGCCGATTTTGGTGTATTTCTCAGGAGTCTTGAGGAACTGCACAATTTCTTGAAGTTCTTGCTTCGCTTCATCGACACCTGCGACATCAGCAAAGAGAGTTTTAGTGGATTCACCTTCGACATAGACCTTTGCCTTGCTCTTGCCAATTTGCAAGCCTCCGGGAGCGCCGCCGCCACCGTTACGGCTGAAGAGTTGGAAGATACCAACAAAGATCAGGGGAGGAATGACCCAGCTTAGTAATGTGCCGAAGAAATTATCTTTTTTGACGGGAGCCGCTGCAAATTCAACGTTGCTCTTTTCGAGGCGTTCAGGTAAGTTCAGGTCAAAAATAGGAGTAGTGGAAATCACATCCCCCGGTACCTCAGGACTAACACCTTTTAGTTGATAGGTGATTTGGTCTTGTCCGATATAAACCCGTGCGACATTACCTTCTTCGACTTCATGGACGAATAGGCTATAGGGAACACGAGGTAAAGCGGGAGCAAAGAGATTTGGTAAAAAGATGTTTACTATGAGCAATGCTGAGCCGATTAGCAATAGGACATTGCCAATCAGACGAGCGCGCGATCGCTTGGGGTCTTCTTTTTTAACAGCCATTTTTGTTATTTACAATTTGTTACTGAAGCCATTATAGAAATGTTGGCTGATTGGCGCTAGACCGCAAACGTAGTGATAGCCGCCTGTATCGCTAGGCATATAAAATAAATAGTTTGTGGAAGCTCACCCCAAGGGGTGAGCTTCCACAAACTATGGGCGTTGTTGAGCCTTAGGCAACTTGATAATTAAAGTTGAAGGTAGCCCATTGCTGGACATCTAACATCCATGTATCACTGATATTCGCGAGATTGCCAAACTCAGAGGGTTTGCCTGCGCGATCAAGATCTTCCAATAATGCTTGAGCAACTTGTAATGGGTTAGGAACTGCAATCAGTCCGTTGAGAGATGAGGCTTGACGTTGTGATGCTTCTAAAGTCTTAGCTACTTGCAAAAGAGGCGATCGGCTAATTACCACTTGGACATCAACCATTCCCTGTGGCGCGGAAACTGCCCAATTCATGGGAGCTTTGGGATAGGGAATGGTGAGAGTTTCCGCAGGCGAAATTACGCCATCATTGGCATAGGGGGTAGCGATGAAATTGGGAGTGAGGACTTTGCTACGTGGATCAAGGCAAAAAATTCTCACATAGAGAGGTTGATCGCTGAAATTTTCGATTTGGCATTCTAGGCGATCGCCAATATTAATTGCCTTAGTGCGAACGGTGTTATTTGCCGCATTATTCAGTGGAACGAGATCGGCTCTTGCGGAGGCTTTGCTCGCAAGCGTAACGGAACGTTCATCAACACCAATCATAGCTTTGAGGGTTACTCTCACATTGAGGTGAGATGTGGCTTGATTTTCGGTAGCACGAATTAGTTTCGCGGCAAGGAGACTTTCCAGAAAGGGTTGCAGTCGCTTAATGGCAACGCCGACGGATTCACCAACGGAACCAAAAGAACCAAGAATAGGATTATGTCCGACCGTAAATAAGCCATAGCTTGCCGATTGCACACCAAAGAGACAGTCCGCGCATTGCTCATTAGCATTGACCCCAAACATATTTGGTAAAGTCGAAAAGGCACTAGTAGCATCAACACGCTCGATTTTGCTTAAGCCCGCATCAAGGGCGATCGCTAATTTGACATTGTGCGAAATAGCGCGCATGACTTCTTGGAGGAGTTGTCCTGTTGCCAGTTTTTGATTAGTGCTGTAATCATTTAGGACTTCAACTTTGGCATTAAATCCATTGCGTGATTTAACTTGCACTGTTGTCTGGGGACTAGTCGCAATCTGCTTCGGAGGAGTTGCAGTATCTTGAGAGTCATTCGTTACGGGCGATAAATCTGCAACTTTAGGGGGTAACACCTGCAAGATTGAACCTGCCATGTAGTTACTTAAAACGGTGATTGGTAAGCCCGCTAAGCTGATGTCGGCAGTACGGCGATCAATGGCATTAACGATCACGCCATCGCAGCCAAGGTCAGGATTTGAAAGCAATTCGGCAAATGTATTGGTCGCGATCGCTTTTTGTTTCACGGCATCCACTTCTACCATCGCCACCACTTGCTTATCAATCGAAAGGTTGTCATTGTGCAGCGCTTTGCGATCGAGGGTAGTTGCCAAATTACTCATGACCACATGGATCGTCGTAGCGGGGGTAATTTGCCAGAGTTGTTGCACTAAGGCGTAAGTAAATGCACCACTACTAAATCCTGACCATTGAGCATCGGCACAGAGCATTTCTCCTGATGCGGCGCGTAAAAATGTGCCGCTCGCTTGCTTTTCAATTTGTTGAATTTCCTGTGGCGCTTGCCAATCACTACGCCCAATCCGCGATCGCAGGCGAAAGTTACCAATCGCTGAGAAATTCGGATAGTAAAATCCTGCATCAATCACACACAAGAGCCGATCCGTAGTAATTTCTTTTAACCAGCTTTGCCATTCCCGTAACGTAATATCTTGCAAATTTTCCAGCTTTTGCGGTAAGCCACTATCCACAGGAACCAGCGTATTGTAGTTACCCAATCGCGAACCATGTCCACTAAAATGCACCATCACCAAGTCATCGGGAAGGGTCTGGGCTACTAAATGTTCGGTAATGGCATTGTTAATATTAGTGCGCGTTGCTTCGCGATCGGTGAGGGTGACAATATCCTGAGGGGCAAATCCAAAGCGATAAATTAATAGCTCCCTTTGCAACTCCACATCATTGACACATCCATGCAAAGGCAACCAGCCGCTTAGGTTATTTTGCGAAAAATTTTGAGAGCTATTTTGGGAATCGTCCTTTGCCTCATATTGATTAATCCCAATCAATAGCGCCCTCTTGCGTTGTGTCGATCCCGTAGCTTGACGAACAAATTGATCGGCGGCAAGTGCCACGCGATCGCGAGTGAGAAATTGCCATCCAATCAGGCTAGTCAGCCCAGCCTGCAAGAATTGTCGCCTTGCAATCCCCATATGTATGCCGTGAATTCCTTTGCTGTGTGAAGATCGCTCCTTTAATTAAAGCCGATTCAAGGTAACTCTTTGCAGCTATTTTGGTGGATTTTTTATTGAATTTTACAATAAGTAAAATTACTCAAAACCCTAGAAAGAATTGCTCTGTCAATGTTTAAGGCAATGTTATGAAATTTGCTCAGGATCAATACCCATTTCACGGAGCTTAACTGTAAATTTGGCGATCGCCAAGCAGTTAAATCTGATTATATAATCTCTTCATCCAATAATTGAAGGCTGACACAAAGCATCAACCTTCAATTAACTACTGCATTGCTACCTTGAGTCAAATCTTTCCTAAATCTCTATACTTGCATGTTCCCTTTTGTAAGCGACGTTGTTTTTATTGTGACTTCGCAATTACGACAGGTGGTGAAAATCTCAAGCAGCAATATGTGGATGTGCTGTGCCAAGAAATAGCTTTGACTGTTGCCGAGATTCCACCCATTGAACCATTGCAAACTATCTTTTTCGGTGGGGGAACGCCATCTTTGCTATCGGTAAAACAGCTTGAGCAAATTCTCCAAA
Source organism: Pseudanabaena yagii GIHE-NHR1 (assembly GCF_012863495.1). Taxonomy (NCBI): domain Bacteria; kingdom Bacillati; phylum Cyanobacteriota; class Cyanophyceae; order Pseudanabaenales; family Pseudanabaenaceae; genus Pseudanabaena; species Pseudanabaena yagii. Next base: position 2,179,829 of record NZ_JAAVJL010000001.1, on the reverse strand, counting down.
CAATTACCAAATATTTTGCGATCGCCTCTAACGCCGAAATTTCTCTTGAAGCCAATGCAGGCACTGTGAGTCTGGAGACTTTGCAGGGTTATCGCAGTTTGGGCATCAATCGCATTAGTTTAGGCGCACAGGCTTTTCAGCAGGAATTATTAGATGTATGTGGTCGTGGTCATAGTGTTGCCGAAATTTATGAAGCCGTAGATGCAATTCAAAAAGCGGGATTTGAGAACTTCAGTTTAGATTTAATCTCAGGGCTACCCCATCAAACCATGACCGACTGGCAGGACTCGATTGAAAAGGCGATCGCTTTACAACCTACGCATCTATCTGTTTATGACTTAACCATTGAGGAAGGAACTGCCTTTGGTAAGCGATATCAAGCAGGTGATCAACCCCTGCCAACGGAAGATCATACGGTTGCGATGTATATCGCCGCCCATGAGTTACTGCCTGCCGCAGGTTATGAGCATTATGAAATCTCGAATTACGCTCAATCTGGTTATCAAGCACAACATAATTTGACCTATTGGCATAACCAACCCTTTTATGGCATGGGTATGGGCGCGACCAGTTATATCAATCGTCAAAGGATCGATCGCCCACGCAAGATGCGGGAATATCTCGATGCGATCGCGCAATGGCAATCATCGGGAATTAGCTTTACAGCTCCTGTAATTGACGATAGAGAGGAGTTAATGGATACCCTAATGCAGGGGTTACGCTTGGCGGAAGGCTTGAGTTTAAAGTCATTGCAATCAAATTATGGAATAGAACTTTGCGATCGCGCTTTGCAAATTCTCTATCCCTATCAAGCCAAGAAATGGGTCAAGTTGTTAGAGCAATCAAATGATCTGCGGATCATGTTAATTCCGCCCGATGGTTGGCTGTTTTCTAATATCATTATTGCTGACCTATACGAACATCTATAAATTAAGTAATACTTTGCACCTGTAGGATGGGTTAGCGATCGCGTAACCCATCATCTTTAAGTAATGGATGCGTTACGTTGCACTAACGCATCCTACCAATTAAGCCTTTCTACTATGGCGTTAGATATTCCTGAAGTTGCGATCGCAAAGACTTATAACTTGCATCATTAGGATCAGATATCGTTTCAATGGTTAAACCTAGCGATCGCTGATTGGGAACAGTTACTTTTGCGGAAGTTTGCCATAACACCCAGCGACTACCAAAGGGCAAATAGGCAACACTATCATTACGATGGGACAGCCAGACCACAGGTAAGTCAGGGATATCTTTGAGAATATCTACTTGGGTGGCGACATCAGAAACATTAGCGGCGGCTAGGGTTTCTAAAACTGCGCGATCGCTTTGGACTATACCTGTCTCTGCTGTCCATAACCTCACGCTCAGTTTTGATTTCTGGGCATAGAAATAGAGTGAAGCTGCGGCAACTACTGCTTCTTCAAAAGCTTCAGGTTGCCATCCTCTGGATGTATCAAGAGCGATCGCCACTTCTTGCCCACCAATTGTTACTTCCAATTCCCGCACCCGCAATTCCCCAAACTTGGCACTGGTACGCCAATGGATTAACCTCGTCGGATCACCCCAACGGTAAGGGCGCAAGGTTTTAGTGAGACCTTCTGTCGCATTACTATAGTTGTGATCGTCACTATATTGGCGCGGATTGGTATCGTTGCCTAATTGATCCACTAAAGGACAACGCTCTAAGGGAAGTACCGTTGGATAAACGATCGCTTTCTGTCCCGATGGGCAAGCCCGACGACTCCGAAATAGTCCCAATGGACTGGAAGTAGCAATTTCTGTCGATCTAAATAAAAACACACCACGCTTAGTAGTTTTCGCTTCATAGCGCCATCGATATTCCTGAAGCGGTGCAATCACTTCCACGACTACTTCCTGCTGCAAAATATGGGAAAGATTGTCTGGCAAAACATCCCTTACTTCCAGCAAGCGCTTTTCTGTTCGTCCCCTATTTTGAATGATTAGGTCTATCCACAGATCGTCGCCAACACTGACAGGATCGATGGGCGATCGCACCACGGCTATTTCGGCAAGTAATCGCTTGGGCATCACTGCCCCCACAATTAACAGGGCAAAACTAACCCCACTGATTACATATAGCCAACCTGCAAGGGTATTTGTCGCTGCCATAAAGAAGAACAGCGTAAAGAATGTGTACATTCCCCCAATAAATTCAGGTGTTGCAAATCGCCATTCTAACCATTGCAAAAAGCGCTTGAGCTTAGATTTTTTTTTAGTTTTAGTCATGGTGAGGCGATCGCTTGGGCTTTTTGGCATATCGGGGTTAACCTATTTTACCCAATGATTGCAAGAGACCTATTGAACTATTACAGCACATTTGCATATAGCGTAGGTGTGTCCCCGCCTTCGGCGGGGACACACCCTGTACGGAAAAGCACTATAATACTTTCAAAAATTCTCTGGTTTTTAATTCAGCGCATTGCGTTGCAATATCAGCGTAAAACTTGTACAGCCTTGGTTAGTCTGGTCAAGTTGTAAATTGCCATTGTGAGCGATCGCAATTTCTCTGGATAGACTCAAGCCTAAGCCAAATCCTTCTATGCCGCGATTACGAGCAGGATCGGCGCGATGGAAGCGATCGAATAGTCGATCGCGATCGCTACTAGAAATATCCTGAGAGCTATTGCTGATCGTGACCATTAGCGAGTTACTTTTGAGCTTAGTTTGAATGTGAATCCAGCCATTCGGCAAGTTATATTTGATGGCATTATTGATTAAATTTTGGAGAACTTGGGTCAATAATTCGCGATCGCCTAAAATTTTTACATCAGGCAGAATATCTAGTTTAAGAGATAGATCGGGCGCTAAAATCCCGATATCTTCAGTAATTTCATAGAGAATCTGCGAAAAGTTTAACTCAATTTTTTGGACAGACATTTTGCCTGCATCGGCAAGGGATAGTAATAATAATTTGCGGGTAATGGAACTCAGGCGACTAACCTCATTGAGCAAAGTGCTGAGAGTTTGCTGCATGGGTGAGCCTGTTTCCGCATTTTGTAAGGCAAGTTCTAATTCTCCTTGCAAAATGGCTAGAGGTGTTTTTAATTCATGGGCAGCATCAGAGCTAAACCTTGAGGCTTGTAAAAAACTGCGTTCTAGGCGTTCCATCATTTGATTAAATACCTGCACAAGTTCCACAAACTCAGTATCTAAGTCAGTTATAGAGGTACGCTGATTTAGTCCCTTGGCATTCACTCGGCGAATGGTTTCCGTCAGATGTTTAATGGGCTTCAAAGCGCTACCCGATAATAACCATGCGCCTAACATCATCAATAAAAGTGTTAAGGGCATGGAAATCAGGAAGACATTTTGAATGGCGCTCATTTCCCGATCGATTACCTTCAAATTAACAGCGATCGCAATTTTCACAAAGGGAGACACGGCTGTCCCCATCCGCCATGAGCCTGTTGAGGTTTTGCGCGTAACGAGACTGGAGATAAACTGAGGTGCAGCTACGGGTGGGCGATCTTCGGGTGGTGGTTGTTCAAAGGAAGGAGCGGGAGGGTTTTCGGGCATTCCCCTTGACGATTCTCGATCTGGGCGAGGAGGTGGTGGTCTACGAGTTAAAGGGGGATTATTTGGCGATTGCGTTTGGTTTAGGGATGGAAGTTGTAAGTTAGGGAGATTGCTGAGTTCTGGCAAAGATGCAAATAAGGATTCAGGGTTAAAATCTGTTTGCCAATTTTGTGATTGATGGATAGTTTTGCCATCGCTGATTACCAATAATGCATTGGTTTGTTGGGTTTGATCACCAAAAAAGGAGGCTTGAATCTTTTCGTAGGTTTGCCAATGACCTAGGGGACGAGAAGATGAAGATTCCCTTGATAATTGGTCTTTGATTTCATTGTCAAGGATGTTAAGGCGCGATTGATAGAAGAGTAAATAGGTGATCCCACTAAAACCCGCGATCGCAGTTCCCGCGAGTAAAGCGGATAGGATGGCAATGCGAAAACGGAATGATTTTAGTTTCATAATAAATTCTTTGCAAGAGTTAGCGCTTCGCACCAACTCCTATGGATTTTGAGGTTTGCGAAAACGATAACCAACACCACGCACACTTTCCAGACATTCTTCGCCGCCGACTTTCTCGATTTTTTTGCGAATACGTTGAATACAAACATCAATTAAATTAGTGTTCGGATTGAAGTCATAGCCCCAAACATGTTCAAGGATTTGAGTGCGGGTAAATACACGGCCGGGCGATCGCATGAGATATTCCAGCAAATTAAATTCGCGGGAAGTGAGTTCAATTACTTCTTGGTGACAGGTCACTTCGCGAGTAAGGCGATCGAGTTTGAGAGGGGGGACAGTCAAAATATTTTGGTGATCGCCTGAAACACGGCGGACAACGGCATGAATTCGGGCAATTAATTCTTCCACAAAAAATGGCTTCGCAATATAATCATCGGCTCCGAGATTCAGTCCTGTCAGCCGATCATCGAGTTCATTACGGGCAGTTAATAAAATTACAGGTGTGCTATTCCCTTCCTTGCGTAACCCCTTGAGAATCGCTAAGCCATCTTTCCCCGGAACCATAATATCGAGAATAATCGCATCATATTCAAATTCTAAGGCATGGGCATAGCCATCATTTCCATTGGCACAATAGTCCACCACAAAGCCCTGTTCCTTTAAGCCAATGCAGACGAAATTAGCAATTTTCTCTTCGTCTTCAACATATAACACATTCATAAGCAGCCCTGTCTATCGGTGGCGATCTAGAGGTTCAGATAAGCGTTACGCTGTGCCGCCCATCTGAACCCCTAGATGTAATTATTTTACGTTCAGAAGGCTTAGGAATCGTCGTGAGAAAAATTACAAAATTGTAATTTCATCGTTAGGCAATTAGTAATTTTTGTCGGTTTCAATGAAACACATCAACAGGAATTTAACAGTAATTGAGAGGTTCATGATGAAAATTAGTCAAGTAATTCAATGCGCGGCGATCGCTTTACTTTTAGAAGCCACTACACCCTTCGCCAATTCATTCAACTTAAATGTTAATGCTCAATCTCAAACTCCGTCAGAATCTACCCAAGAGCGATCGCGTCCAAACCCACCACCTCCACCAGATTTGGCAGCCGCCGCCAAAAAGCTCGGTATTACGGAACAGCAATTAGTTGAAGCGCTAGGTTTACCACCTAAGCCACCAGAATCTAATCAATCTCGTCCTGCCCCACCACCACGTCCTGATTTTGCATCGGCGGCTCAAAAATTAGGTACAACTGAGGCGAAATTAGTCGAAGCTTTGGGTTTACCTCCCAAACCTCCTACATCGGCGAATAGCGATCAGCAACCCCAAGGATGTATGCCACCACCTCGTTTAGATATTAAAGGTGCTGCCCAAAAACTGAATGTGAGTGAGGCAGATTTGGTCAAGGCTTTAAATCTACCTGAACCTCCACCTCGCGATCGCTAAAACAGCAATTCTCAAGTTCTCAAATCTTCAAGTTCTCAATTTCTCAACTAAAACAATGGCAGGATTAAAAACGCTACAAATTTCTCACGATGGTTTTGCGTTTGATTCTTCAACGGGGGAAACTTATACGCTTAATCGTTGTGGACGCTTGATATTGCAAAAAATGCAACAGGGTGAAAATCGTGCTCAAATCATCACGGCACTTGCGGAATCTTTCGGCATGGCTCAAAGTTTAATTGAAAAGGATTTAGCCGATTTTTGCCAACAAATGGAAGCCTTGGGCATTTCTTCTAAAAATATTGGTAAATCTAATTCTCAATCTCATTCTCGAATTCAAGAGGCGATCGCATGAAATCCCTGACAAAGACAATTAACGTGGCGATTACAGGTATTAATGCGATCGATAATCCAGCCCCTGGAACAGGTGTAGCGCGAAGTTTGCGCGAAGATCCCCAATTACCCACCAAGTTATTGGGCTTAGCCTATGACGCGATGGAACCAGGGCTATATATGGATTGGCTATTCGATCGCCGCTACATTATGCCCTATCCATCGGGCGATCCTGAAACCCTGATGCAACGTTTGGAACAGATTCAAGACCAAACGGGGATTGATTGCATTATTCCTAATTTTGATGTGGAACTTCCTCTCTATATCCACTGTGCCAAGGAACTAGAAGCGATCGGCATTCATACTTATCTCCCCACCAAAGCCCAATTTGCCCTCCGCAATAAGTCAAAGCTTGCCGAAGTTGCCCCCAGTTTTGGAATTAAAACCCCTAAAACAATCACAGTAACATCAGTTCAGGAGCTAGAAGAAGCGATCGCGGAATTGCATTTTCCCTTGATGATTAAGGGTTCCTATTACAAGGCTTATCGGGTGAATACCCTTGAGCAAGCTATCCAACGCTTTTATCAATTGGCGGCGGAATGGGGATACCCAATCATTGTGCAGCAGGTGATTACAGGTATTGAATTGAATTTAGTGGGAGTGGGAAATGGACAAGGCGGACATCTGGGCTTAGTTGCTATCAAAAAGATGGCCGTCACAGAAATCGGCAAAATTTGGAGTGGGGTGACAATTCACCATGAAGGGATGCGATTAGCTACGGAAGCTTTTCTCAGTCATACCAAGTGGAAAGGGGCTTTTGAAATGGAATGTATGCTCGATCGCGATGGGGAAATTTATTTGATTGAGATTAATCCTCGTTTTCCTGCATGGACTTATTTTGCAACGGGAGTGGGGATTAACTTACCATCTCGCCTAGTCAGAGCCGCCCTTGGCTTACCAATCCCTGCCCATCAAGATTACGAAGCGAGCAAATTATTAATGCGCTACACCTACGAAATTATTACCGATATTGCGCCTTTACAAACTTTAGTCACGTTAGGAGAACTTTAAAATGTCTACAGCCCAATATACATACGAAAAGCCCATGATCCGCAGGTTGAATAGTGGCTTGATGAACAAGTTTGCAGGGGCATCGCCCAATCAGCGTAAGGTCAAGAGTGAAATCGCAGGGGTTGCAGTTGAAGATTTAGTTGCTGCCTATGGTTCTCCTTTGTTTGTCTATTCTGAGAAGACATTACGGCGCAAGTTCCGTTCCATGAAACAGGCTTTTGCGACCCGTTATCCTGATGTTACCTTTGGCTGGTCGTACAAAACTAATTATCTCAAGGCGATTTGCGCGATCTTGCATCAAGAAGGGGCGATCGCGGAATTAGTCTCGAAAATGGAATATGAGAAGGCGAAGGCATTGGGAATTGAGGGCAAAAATATGATCCTCAATGGACCTCACAAACCCTTTGCCACTCTGGAAGCAGCCGTGCGGGATGGAGTGACGATTAATATCGATCATCTTGATGAAATCGAAGATCTAGAAGCGATCGCCACTCAGATCGGTCAAACTATTGCTGTCGGTATTCGCCTCAATTTAGATGCAGGGATTCAGCCCTGTTGGTCACGCTTTGGCTTCAATCTCGAATCTGGACAAGCAATGGAAGCAGTGCATCGCATCGTTAGCGGTGGCAAGTTACAGATTAAGGGCTTGCATAGTCACATCGGCACATTCATTATGGAGCCAGAAGCCTATGCGCGGCAGGTCGAAAAGATGATCGAGTTTGGCTATGCGATCGAGTCTGCCTATGGTTGGCGCATGGAATATATTGATATTGGCGGCGGATTCCCTTCCCGTAGTCGCCTAAAGGGAACCTATCATGCTGCGGAAGTTCTCACTCCTGCCATTGATGATTATGCCGATGCCATTTGTGATGCGATGTGGGCAAATCTCAAATCAGGGCATACTCCTAAACTAATTCTCGAATCTGGACGGGCAGTGATCGATGAAGCAGGTTCTCTAATTACCAGTGTGTGCAGCACAAAACGCTTGCCCGATAGCACTCGCGCCTATGTGTTGGATGCGGGTGTAAATCTTCTATTCACCAGTTTTTGGTATAACTTCGATATTTCCCTCGGACAACCCGTCAACGGTGAATGCGAACAATCGGTTTTGTATGGTCCCATGTGCATGAATATCGATGTGATTGCCGAAAGTATTGCCCTACCTGCATTATCGAGAGGTGATCGCCTTGTGGTTTCCACCGTTGGCGCGTATAACAATACCCAATGGCTCCAGTTTATCGAATATCGCCCCAATGTGGTTCTTATTACTGAGTCAGGGGATGTGGAACTGATTCGCGAAGCCGAAGATCTTGGCGACTTGGAACGCAGAGAACGTTTACCCGCACGTCTGGCGATCGCGCATTTAGAGAAAGTCTAAGACAGCCCCCCTAGATTCCTTTCCGCCCAGATCCCCGATTTTTTTTGTGATAAGCAAAAGTAAGCTGTACTAACAAAGAAAAAGTCGGGGATCTTAATCTCTGTACTCATTAAAATTTTTATCTATTATGATTGGCATAAATTCCCGATCGCTGCATCCGTTAAAAGCGACATTCGCCCAAATACCGAATTTATCTACTCAACAATGGCGAAAAATCAAAAATATCTGGCAAACACCACAGCATGTAATTACCTCCATTTGTGCGGCAGTAGCCGAGATTATTTTCCTACGGGGGGCAGGCATAGGCGTAATTTTAATTGCGGCGATGATGCTTCAGCCATCGGTGCTAATTATGGGAATGACGGGCTTATTTAGCGCGATCGCCATAGCCGCAGTCATGCAACTAAAGCGCGATTATTTGAATTATGCCCCACTTCTCTTTAATCCATTATTGGCAGGATTAGGAGTTGGTTATCTCTTCCAAATTACCCCCGCATCGCTGATTCTCGCAGGGATTGCAGGCTCCTTAGCCTTTGTCCTGACATGGACTCTCTCGCATATTTTACGCACTTTCTTACTCTTGCCAGTCCTGAGTTTGCCCTTTGTGGCAGTCAGTTGGATTGTGCATTTAGCCGCCTTTCGCTATGCAGGACTACTTCCCGCGATCGCCCATCCCCACACCTATTCCATCGGCTTGCCCGAATTTATCGAAGGATTTTTGCGGACTTTAGGATTAATCTTCTTTCTGCCCAATATCTATGTCGGTATAGTGGTGATGCTATTGCTGTTATGGAACTCGCGGATTCAGTTTATGTTAGCGATCGCAGGCTATGCCCTCGGTACTTACATCCGCGCCATGCTCACAGGCACATTCCTCTATGTCTATCACGATCCCGCCGCCTTAAATTTTATTCTCGTCGCCCTTGCCATTGGCGGCTTCTATCTCATTCCTTCACCGCGTAGTTATTGCTTAGCCGCGATCGCCGTAGTCTTTACAGCCCTGATCGGTGAGTCTGTGAGCGTGTTTTGGGTCGCCGTAGGTTTACCCGTCCATGCTTTCCCCTATAATCTCGTCACTCTATCTTTTCTCTATCTCTTAGGCAGCGTCGGACAGAAATTATTAGCCCGTTATCCCCAAGCTTCTCCCGAAAAGACTTTAGATTACGAACTTACGGCAAGAATTAGAGAACAGGGAAATTATCGGGCGATCGCTTTGCCATTTATCGGAAGATGGAAAGTGTGGCAAGGCGTAGATGGACGCTGGACACACCAAGGATTATGGCGCTATGCCTATGACTTTGTGCTGTGCGATGATGAGGGAAATACCTATCGCAATCAAGGCACAAAACTCACGGATTACTATGCCTTTCAGAAGCCAATTCTCTCGCCAATTTCGGGCTGGGTGACGCGAGTTGTGAGCGATTTACCTGACTGTGCGATCGGTGAAGTCGATCACGATCGCAACTGGGGCAATCATGTAATTCTCTACGACGATCGCGGATTTTATGTGGAAATCTCCCATTTTGCTCAAAATAGCATTGCCGTCAAACAGGGCGATCGCCTTAATCAAGGAGCATTACTCGGACGCTGTGGCAATTCTGGCTATTCACCCCAACCCCATATCCACATCCAAGCCCAATTCACTCCCGACCTTGGCGCAGCGACCATTCCCTTTAGCTTTACCAATCTCCTAGTTAACGATCAATTTGCATCTGAGGCAGAACCCAATGAAAATGATATTTTAGAAGCGATTCCCCTCGATTGCGCTTGTTCCCAAATCCTTTCCCTCACCCTTGATTTCCAACTGCGTTTTCAAATTGAACAGAAAACTAAGCGTCATCAATCGAAGATTTCGCACCTATCCGTAATTGTGAGAATGGCAATCGATGGCACATTTTATCTCGATTCGGGCAAAGCCAAACTTTATTTCACCCAAAGCGATCGCGGTTTAAAGTTCCATCGCCTTGAAGGGAACGATCGCGATCTTGGCAGCTTATTTCTAGCGATGCCCAGCTTGCCAACCGCTACTAAAATTGGGCGATCGTGGCAAGATTATCTGCCGATTAGCTTAGCAACTAAGGGATTTCAGCGAATGTCCTATCAACTGATGAGTTCCTTCGATCCCCGTCTTGCCTCCGCAAGATATCAAGGTGAATGGCGATCGGCTTCCGAGATTGCAGGTGTGATATCGGTGAAAGGAGATCGACGCAAAATTTATTTTGTGGTCAACTTTGAGAATGAAAGGCAATTAGTCATGATTTCTCTAGATAGATCAGCATTTTTATAAGGAGTTAAGCATAAGTGTTGTGCCACCCGCTAAGCGGGCGGCACAACAATATGGGAGCTATTTAATTAATTCTGCTAAATAGCTATTTCTCTTTTTGAGAAACTCGTCTAGCAATTCGTAGTAATTTTCGGCAACTGCTTGTTGAACTGATGGTCTTTGGAGGAGAGCTTCTCGCCAAGCATTAACCTTGGGAGTGCGATCGCTAAATCCAAAGTTTTGATAGCGATCGAAGGCGACAAAATAGCGAAAGATTGGCGCATAGACGGCATCAATCAGCGAAAATTTCTCGCCAGTAAAATATGGTTGTGCATCAAGTTGTGCTTCTAGCAGTTCTAAATTTGCAATCAAATCTAACCGTTTTGCCTCAAAGGTTTCTTGATCCTTAGCAGCATAGAATCCCGCAATTTTTGTAAGTAGATTTGAACCAAATTCAATCCAAGAGCGATGTTTAGCTTTGGTTAAGGCATCCTCAGGATGTAGTGAGTCTGGGGTAATTTCATCAAGATATTCACAAATTACTGCTGATTCAAATAGCACTTCGCCATCAACCAGAAGCAAAGGAACCCTGCCCAGTGGCGAAATTTTGAGAAACCAGTCGGGTTTGTTGGCGAGGTCGATATATTCGCGATCGCAAGGAATTTGCTTTTCAAGGACGGTGATCAGCGATCGCTGCACGTAGGGACAAAGGGTATGGCTGATTAGCTTGAGTTTAGGCAACATGGTAATTTGTAAGTGCAATTTGTAAGTGCAATTTATAAAGGGGGCTAACATTTGGATATAGTTGCATTTACATTAATTGCAATTGCAACTAAAATTAATTTAGCATATTTAATTGCAATTGCAACTAAATTCCCAAAAAGAGAGGTGGCACTTCGTGCCACCTCTCTGAGCCTATTCTTTTAATTGCAATTGCAACAACTTTTTTGCATACTGATAACTATGTCAAAAACTATGTCAACCAATCCAGCCCTAGATCCTTTGCGAAGTTCTGTTTGGCGATCGCTTTTGACCGTTCATACCAAGCTGCTTGATCGCATTGCCCAAAAACTTACTCAAGCCGATCTACCACCTTTGGAGTGGTACGACGTACTGCTCACACTCAAAGAAGCACCAGATAACAGTTTGCGCTTAAGTGAACTAGCCGAAAAAGTTCTATTAACCCGTAGCAATCTAACGCGATTAGTCGATCGCCTCGAAAAAGCCGACTTACTTTATCGCAAATCCTGTCCAAGCGATCGGCGCGGGACTTACGCCGTCTTAACTGAGGCAGGATTAGCAATGCAACAAAAAATGTGGATAGTTTACGCTGAGGGGATTTCTGAGCATTTTGCTAGTCACATCTCCGAAGATGAGGCGAAGGTTTTACAGACAATATGCGATCGCTTGTTAAGCAACTCGGCACAATTAAATACAAAACCCCAGAATTGATTGGCGGCTCGCTGCGCCGCCAATCAATTCTGGGATAAAGCAATAAAAAACCCTACCTCTTGGGTAGGGTTAAAGATATCGTTTTTACTTTGTCTTAAACACTTTGATAGGAAACATAGGAAACAGGCGAGATTTATAGATTCCCCAACCACCAAATCAACCCATGCCCCGTAGATACTTCAAGAATAAGGAGAGAGACGAAACCGATCATGGCGAGTCTGCCATTTAGTAATTCTGCATAAGGTGTGAAACCAGCTTTGTCGCTTTCTTCGACATACATCTTTGGTTCGACTGCGAAGTTGTTGAGAACACCTCTTTCATCAACTCTGTAACTGTTAGCCATTGCTTTAACCTGTGTGTTAGTTCCTTATGTAAAGAAATATAACAAAATATTTCAAGTTGTTAATCTAGCTAAAGGCATGGATGCTAGGTTAGTTGCACCTATACAAAGAGGTATGCACAAAGAAGGGCTTGGCATTGCCAAGCCCTTCTTTGTGTTATGTGACTAGATTTAGAAAGTACCTGCTAATGCACTGACGCAGCGATCACAAATATGGGGATGCTCAACCGACAAAATCAACACTAACTCAACAAGGTGTTTTCATCTTTATTTTATCTTTTTGGGTTTGCATTAAAGCACTTTTTAGTAGATTTCATGAGGGTTTCAGCAAGCAAAGGCTGTTGATTTGGTTTTGCGTTAAAGCACTTTTATGCCCAAAAAGGGAGATAGCGTGCATAACGGGTAGAGGTAGATTCAGAGTCATCGGTCTTAATCAAGCCAGCTTCTTTCGTAGCTCCTATAATCAAAGAAACTGTGGCTGTCTTGGACTCACTTAAATGGAATCTCTCACGTAAAGTCTGATTAGACATCTGCCTGTTACTGACGTATAGCAAACAGCAATGCTGATAACAGGCTCGAATGCGATCCGATTTACTCATGTCATCAAAAGTTTGGTAAGCAAATAAAACTGTTGTTGTACGAGTTTCCCCTACTCGAAAATCTGGCGCGGGTAATTGGTAGACTTCTGCTGCGCTCACAACTTTGTCAATGCCACTGCCTTTTTCTTCGCATATACCGAAACGACGCATTAGATCAGCGAGTTGCTCATTGCGAGAGCGATATTCGTCAATGAAGCGATCAACTGGAATAGGGGGAATACCAGGATTAGAAATTTCTACACGATCGCTGTACATTTCAATCATTACAGAAGCACCTGTGGCTAGAAAATCCTGATGCACTAAGGCATTAGCAATCAGTTCTCTTAGCGCTTGCATCGGAAACATCTTGACTTCTTTCCGTATAGCTTCTTCAATAAAACGGTTTTGTGGCGCTGCTGAGTACACAAAACTAACTAATTTATTGAAGCTAACCGCATATCCTCGGTTGCCCTTTTTATCATCACGAGTTTGGAGTTTATTTATGCCTTCGTAGATAATAACGCGAGGAGCTTTACGCGCCAAAGCAGAGGAAAAAGCATCAAGTTTCTTTGCTAAAAGTAAGGCGGCAAGATTAGTGATTGTCCAACCCTGAGATGTTGGTGTGATTAAGTCTTGACTCTGTAATCGCTCTAAAACGACTTCACGAGTAGTTGGATAAGGAATTTGTAGAAGTTCAAAGAAGGTTTGGGTATCTAGTAAAGCAATTACATCATCTGGACTTACATCTGATTTTGCCGATTGCGAAAACCAGTCTTGCTTATCTTCTGCAAAAATACTTTTAAGTACATCTGGTGTCATAGGAACTAGATCTTCTCCAGCTCTCATCCAGTATGCTCCGTCAAGTGAGATCGGTTGTCCCAGAGGTCTAGTTGGTACTTCAAAAACGAGAACTCGTCCATTAGGATGCTGTAATTCTATAGCGTCTACTCGAAATCCAAGTTGTTCTACTATATAAGCTTTGATACTATTGAGTTCTGATGGATTTGCCCAAGCTAGAGAACCTACTACTTGGCGAGGGCGCTTATCAGTCACACCTAAAATGATGTGTCCACCACCTTCGTTAGCTAGTCCTACACAATATTTAAGAAGTTTAGCCCTATCAAATTGAGATTTAGCTTCTTTAAATTCAAGCTTTTCTGTTTCCGTAGGAAGAAGAAGCCATTTTTCAAGGATTTCCAGAGTAATCATAGGAAAATGACCATTTACATGCCGAAATTAATATATATAACAACTTTATATTTATTGAGCTTCTAAAAATAGTGATCACCCATAACTTATCAGAATGTATAGATATAGGTGATCGCTAATTAATCTCAATTTACTAAAAAGTACCTGCTAATGCGCTGACGCAGCGATCGCAGATATGAGGATGCTCGGTAGACTCACCAATATGGGTGGAGTAGTTATAGCATCGAGGACATTTTTCCCCGTTAGCACGTTCTACAACAATTTTTACTCCCTCAATTTGATATTTTTCATCAGCTACCATGTTTTCACTTCTTAGAGGATCAAAAAGTGGTTCCCAGAAATCACGCCTTGAATTTAAATCACCTCTATAAATTGCATGATTGGATTCTTGACCTTGATTATCAATATCAAATCCACGAATTTCTCCATTTTCATTAGTAAAAAATGCAAAATCACGCGAATCTTCAGGTAAGCCAATAAGGAACTCAACTTGAGAGCAAATAAATAGATCCTCTAATTGATGATCTTTGTTCAAAGATTCCAAATCTTGTTTAACCACACCAGATGTAATCTCAATTTTGACTTTTGCTTCAAGTGATGCACCTATTAGTTTCTCTCTACGCTTGTCTTCCATCCTTTTATTTACTTCAGAACGGAGAATTGCTAGGCGTTTCCACTTAGTTGCCAATTCGGGCTTGTACCATTCAGTATGCACAATAAACCAACCCGATTGGAATACGGACTTGGTGGGTGCAGGATAGGGCAAGTGCTGCCAGATATCCTCGGCAGTATGGGCAAGCACTGGGGCGATCGCCTTGGCAATAGTCTCTAAGCAATACATCAACACGGTTTGGCAACTGCGGCGACGGGCAGCATTAGGCGCACTGATATAGAGGCGATCTTTAGCGATGTCTAAATAGAAGTTTGATAAATCGACGGTGCAGAAGTTCTGGATGGTTTGGAAGAAGCGCGAGAATTGGAATTTCTCGTATGCCTCAGTGATGTCCTTGGTGACTTCGGCGAGACGATGCAGGATATAGCGATCGCTTTCCGTGAGATCGGCATAGGGAACTAGATGTTCCGCAGGTTGGAAGTCAAAGAGATTACTGAGTAAAAATCTAGCCGTATTGCGAATCTTGCGCGACACATCGGACATCTGTGCCAAGATGGTTTTGCCAATGGGAACATCTCCGTTGTAATCGACACTCGCCGCCCAGAGACGGATTACATCCGCACCATAGGGAGGCTCTTTCTTTTGGTCTTTTCCACCATTGATCACCACCATCGGATCGACGATGTTACCGAGAGATTTACTCATTTTCTGTCCCTTTTCATCGAGGACAAAGCCGTGGGTTAACACAGTCTTGTAAGGTGCATAGCCATTCGTTGCCACGCTAGTAAGGAGAGAAGATTGGAACCAGCCACGATGTTGATCGGAACCTTCCAGATACATATCCGCAGGATAGTTCATCGCATAGGGAACGGTGCACGAATTATGACTTTCGCCACCAAGTACGCCAGCCCATGAAGAACCAGAGTCAAACCAGACATCCATCGTGTCTGTGCCTTTGCGATACTTACGACCATTATTTTTATAGGCTTCAGGAAGCAATTCTTCAACTTCCCTTTCCCACCACACATCAGAACCATGCTCACGAATGAGTTCTTGAATATGGGTAACGGTTTCTTCCGTGAGCAAAGGCTCATTGGTTTCTTCATCATAGAATACGGGAATCGGTACGCCCCAAGTGCGCTGACGGGAGATACACCAGTCCGATCGCTCTTGCACCATTGAGGTAATCCGATTCTCACCGATCGCAGGAATCCAGTTAACTTCCTTGATCGATTTCAATGCTTCTTCGCGGAAACCATCAACGGAGGCAAACCACTGCTCAGTGGCGCGAACAATCACAGGCTTCTTGGTGCGCCAATCGTAGGGATATTTGTGGTTATAGGCTTCTTCTTTAATCAGGGTTCCATTAGCAGTCAAGATTTCCACAACCTTGGCATTGCCTTCTTTGAGAACACTCAAACCTGCGAGTTCTTCGCCAGCATCTTCATTGAAAATACCGCGATCGTCCACAAGGGAAATCATGCCCAAATGATATTTTTTGCCGACGATAAAGTCATCTTGACCATGATTAGGAGCCGTATGCACTAAGCCCGTACCAGATTCAGCAGTGACGTGATCTCCTAAGACAATCGGACTAGGACGATCGGCGATGGGATGCTTAGCGATCGCTCCTTCGAGAACATCACCCTTGAAGGTATATTTCACTTCCAAAGCTTGCTCAAAAGTAGCAGCTAACTTCTCAACTAGTTCCGTAGCGACGATGTAGTTTTTGTCACCAGCCGCGACAATGCTGTAACTCAGATGGGGATTAGCGCTAATTCCCAAGTTAGCGGGAATTGTCCAAGGTGTCGTTGTCCAGATTACGGCATGGAGATTGGTTAGATCAGTGATCGCCTTTAATTTATCGCTAGATTGAGTTACTGGGAAGGCAACGTAAATACTGCGCGAAACATGATTTTCGGGATATTCCAATTCGGCTTCCGCGAGGGCAGTATGGGAACTAGGCGACCAATATACAGGTTTCAAACCGCGATAGATATAGCCTTTAAGTGCCATCTTCCCGAATACACCGATTTGGGCGGCTTCATATTCAGGTTTCAGCGTGTAGTAAGCATTCTCATAGTCACCCCAAACACCCCAACGCTTGAAGCCTGTCGCCTGTTCGTTAATTGTTTGCAAAGCAAATTCCTTGGCTTTTTTCCGCAATTGCAAAGGCGTTAAATTAGCACGTTCTTCGGCTTTGATATTTTGTAAAACTTTAAGTTCGATTGGTAAGCCGTGGCAGTCCCAACCCAGCACATAGCGAACTTTGTAGCCACGCAATAACTTATAGCGATTAATAATATCTTTTAAAACTTTGTTTAAGGCATGACCCATGTGTAATGTGCCGTTGGCGTAGGGGGGGCCATCATGGAGGGTAAACACATCACCTTTATTATTGTGGGAGAGGTCTTCAAAAATCCCTTGCTCTTGCCAAAACTTTTGAATCTCTGGTTCACGAATAATTGCATTTGCCCGCATCGAAAAGTCAGTTTGGGGCAAGTTAACGGTGTCCTTATATTCACTTGATTCGGCTGGACTATCCGCGAGATTCTTAGATTTGGCTTTAGGAGCAGAGGTCATTGTTCTAAACTAGGTCAAATTTTGCTAAGGTTTACCCCCCATTATGCAACAGGATCGGGTATATAGCTTTGAAGTCTCTCTTCCTGTTTCTAAAACTTTCTCTGCACAGTCTTAATTTCAGTTCTGCAAAAAGGCTATTGATGAGTAGCGGCGCAAAGCGCCGCTACTCATTTGACATTGCTAAGGCTTATTGCTCTTTGTTTTCCTTGAGTAACTTTGCATATTCTTGATCCGTCAAATCTTGCTCAGTAGTGTAGGCAAGATTATTTTGATCGATTACCTCTTGCTTAGTGGCAAAAGTTTTGGCAAAGTTCAGCTTTTCGCGCAGAGTCGATGAGGGCTTTTGGAGTTGCTCAGCACGAGCGGCACGTTTTTGATTGCGATCGCCAATTCCACCATTTAAGTACTGCAAGACAAAATAGCGCACCAAAGGCGTAGATAGGAACAAAACGGCATAACCTAGCAAAAATCCATAGGCGGCTTTGATAAATCCTAAAAATCCAACCAGAGATGTGGCTAATCTGGGATTACCTAACAAACTGCCCAAATAGAGCGAGGCAACTAGATAGAAAACACCTAAACCGATCGCTAGGGCAATCTTGCCTTGAGACGCTTGGCTGAATTTCCAAAGTTTTTCTTGCAAATAGGAATGGTTAACCTTGGCTTTGCGCTCCGAGGCAACTTTTTGTAAGTCAGGAAACTTATAGGCAAGGGTTCCCGCATCACTAACTTCAGGGAAACCGTTAAATTTGGATAAGACGGGAATCACAAAATATTCATCACCCTCTAGACGGCTAGTTTCATCGAGATAGGGCGCAATTTGTTCAGCGACGACGACACCATTATTACTACGGATCATCGCTGCAATCTCTCGCCAACGACGCTCTTCGAGATCAGCGTTAGGATTACCATCACCAAATAAAAATGAAAATACACTTTCTAAAAAGCCCATTTCATCGGGATCTCTTTGGCGGATACGCTCTGGCTCGTAGTAGTAGGGATCGAACATGATAAACGGATTGCCAAAGGGATTGCCCCAGCCCCCCAGCCAGATAAATCCTCCGCCACCACGATTATCGCTCCGACGATCATCACGATCATTGCCACTACGCTGACTATTTAAAGCGATCGTGGCAGCAATAATGCCTAGCACCACGATAATGATCGAGACAATTAGCAAAATGCCAAAAGAAATCCGAATTCCGTAAAACACCCATTTCCAAACACCTTTAAGCCATTCCTTGACCTGTAGCCAAAATGAACGACTGACTAGGATTTGGCGGAAATTCGGAGCAAATTTATAGGCGATCTCGCCCGACTCGGCAACTTGGAGATTGCCACCTGTTTCCGAGGCAAGGGCTAATATTTCCCGTTGAGCGGTATTTAAATCAAGTCCAGACTGTGCCGCCACATCCCCTATCGTGACCCGATAGTTGAGCTTTTCGACGGCTTCCATTACTGCTGTACGAGTTGCCATAGGCTTTCACTAATCTAACTGCTAGCACTATTATGATTGAAATATAGCTTTTTTAAATTAAGAGGGTGTCTTGCCTTCGGCAGGATACCCTCTAGTAAGCAAAATCTGAGATGCGTTATATTCTCATCTCAGATATCCAACAGCAGTTTTTAAGGTATTTGTCATGCAGCAAGAACCAATGCGATCGCCTGCAAATCTAGATTTCACTTCAGAGACAACGGGGGATGATGACTCTGCATTTGTATTAACGCCTGCACAGGAAGCCGCCATGTTCTCGGAATATGGCACTGGTGATGATTCTGCCGACGATCTCCAAGATCCCGATGCTGAAAATGCAAATGCAGATCACTTAGCTCAGTCCAAGGACTTATTGCAGGGTGCTGATCCTAACTCTGAAATGAGACATTTTCATAATCATTACATTGGCAATATGGATCTGTTTGCCGATAAGCAAACGGTAATGAAATATTTAGATGCCCATCAGGGTTGGTTTCGACGCTGTGCCCATCCCTTTAAAGCTGATCCGATCGGAGAAACTGGCTATGCGATGGGGATTGGTAAGGTGGGAGCCTTAGGCTTTCAGGTAGATGCAAGGGTGGGGCTAAATTTGTTGCCTCCCGATGCAAACTGTGTTTATCGGATTGTGACTATTCCCATTCCCGATCAGAAACCGCAGGGCTATGAAGTGGATTTTCAGGCAGAAATGCGCTTGGAGGAAAAAACTTTGGAATTACGGGCTGGGGAAAAACTCGGTAATGATCCCTTAATTACATCGATTGAATGGGACTTGAATCTGACGGTTTCCCTTCACTTTCCTGCCTTTATCCAGAAGTTATCGAGGGATATGATCCAGAAAACGGGTGATAGCGTTCTCGGTTTCATTGTCCAGCGTGTTTCTAAAAGTCTGACAGCTAAGGTGCAAGACGACTTCCATAAAACCCACGCCATCAAGGTTCCGAAACAAATTAAGCTCAGAAGATAGCCTTTGTCCAAGAAAAAAGGAGAAAGGAAAAGAGAAAAATGCTTTATACTTTTGCGATTTTGCTTGCGCCAGCACCAGATGAGCAACCGTTGGGAATTACGGGCAAGCCCATTGAATATTTGCAATGCGATCGCCTGATTGCCGCAATTGAACCAGATGTAGATATCGAAGCGATGAAGCTATTGCCTGAGCAATCTTTGATGCAGGCGATTATTCATCACGATCGCTTGATTTGTGAACTGTTTAACCAGCGCACACTTTTACCTTTACGCTTCGGTACAGCCTTTGTTTCCATTGCGGCTTTAGAGACATATCTACAAACGGAGGGTGAGAGGTTATTCGCCAGTTTACAGAGACTAGATGGCTATGCCGAATATTTGATTACGGGCAATGCGATCGCGCCTAAGCTGGAGGTAGCGACAAATCTCAAGGGTAAAGACTATCTACTCGCGAAGCGATCGCAATATTTACAACAGGAACAATGGCGATCGCAACTACAAAAGGAGGTTCTGGACTATCGTCAGACCATTACTGACCATTTAAATCCTGATAATTTAAATCCCGAATATCCACCTGCATTTCAGCATGTGGAAACGCAAGGTTCAGAGGATGTGCGTGTTTATGCCTTATTGCCGCGATCGCAGGTTGAGTATCTGCAAGAGGCTTTGCGATCGTGGGAGGCACAACATCCCCATTGGCAAATCGCTTGGAGTCAGGCTTTGCCTCCCTATCATTTTTTGGATGCCTAGCTACAGCGCTTTGCGCTGATTTAAAACCCAGAAATATTTTTGAAAGCGGCGCTTTGCGCCGCTTTCAAAAATATTTCTGTAATACTTAAAGCCTCAAAAGGCTGTAATAAGTGAGGGTATCTTGAATAATTATGCAATCATTAAAATATAAGCAAAAATCCTTTTCTATTTCATAATATGTCTAATTTCATCTAAATCTGATTAATAAGCCTCCATGCATTATCCCGATCCTAAAAATCCTCACCCGATGATAGGATTTCCTCAAGTCTGCTTTATTCAAAATACAGTTACCAATCCGAATATCATCATCGGTGACTATACCTATTACGACGATCCAGAGGACTCAGAAAACTTTGAACGTAATGTCCTGTATCACTTTCCCTTCATTGGCGACAAACTGATTATCGGTAAATTTTGCGCGATCGCCAGGGGAGTGAAATTTATTATGAATGGCGCAAATCATAGTATGTCAGGCATCTCTACCTATCCATTTCAAATATTTTGGAATGAGTGGAAGCCCCAAAATCTAGAATTTCCCTACAAAGGCGATACTGTCATTGGCAATGATGTATGGATCGGCTACGAAGCTGTGATTATGGCTGGGGTAAAGATTGGAGATGGGGCAATTATTGCTTCTAAATCCGTTGTGACCAAGGATGTCCCTCCCTATGCAATCGTTGGTGGTAATCCTGCGACTGTTATCCGTCAGAGATTTGATGATCGGGCGATCGCTAAGTTACTCGAAGTCGCATGGTGGAATTGGGATATTGAGAAAATTACTCGCAATCTTGATCGCATAGTCAGCGCTGATTTAGACGCATTAGCTAGCGCCAATTAAATATAAAAAATATAAAACCAAAAAAAATGTGGTGCAGGCTGCACCACATTTTTTGATTAAAATCATCCGCAATACTTTGAATATATATAGGTTATAATATTTATATCTTTAAGTATATAGAATTTGCTTAATGTACCTTTGTCCTTGTAACCCAATCTCGTAAAGTGATGAGGTTGTAGTTTGTGTCCCCGCCTTCGGCGGGGACACAAACCTTCGCTATATGAGGTCATTTAGAGGTCATTTATATGGCATTTGAACCGAGCTACTTCAAGGCTGATTTGTTTAAAGTTTTATCCAACCCCGTCAGAATCCAAATCCTCGATGCCCTCCGCGTCAGCGAACAAAGCGTTAACTCGATCGCCCAACAAATTGAGGCAGAACCATCGGCAGTTTCCCAACAGCTTGCCGTAATGCGCCGTTATAACTTGGTGCGATCGCGAAAGCAAGGCAACTTTGTCTACTATTCCGTCGGCGATGCCACGATTTTTAAGGTATTGGATGCAGCCCTAGAGCTTTTTCACAATCACGTCATTGAAATGCGGGAATCACTGCAAAAATTGGAGTAACGAAAATTTCATGACACAAGTAGGCAGCTTAGATCACATCCAAAGTCCTAAAAATAATCCATTCAATAATCCATTTAAGGGACTATTTACGAATTTTCGTGGAGACTTGACGGGAGGACTGACCGCCGCAGTCGTAGCACTACCCTTAGCCCTTGCCTTTGCGGTCGCCAGTGGTGTAGAGCCGAAAGCAGGACTTTATACGGCGATCGTGGCAGGAGTAGTCGCCGCCATATTTGGGGGATCACCTGTGCAGATTACAGGTCCCACGGGAGCGATGGCAGTAGTCTTAGTAGGCATTGTCGCTAAGTACGGCATTGAAAAAGTTTGGATCGCGGGTGTGATGGCGGGGATCATCCAGATTGCCCTCGGTGTTGCCAAATTAGGACGCTTAGTCAAATTCATTCCCTACCCCGTCACCGCAGGCTTTACCAACGGGATCGCTGTAATTATTTTCTGTGGTCAGTTAAATAATTTCTTCGGATTACATTTACCGAATCAAGAGCATTTCCTCCAAACCCTTTGGCAAACTACCACGAATTTAGAAGCCTATAACTGGTTAGCGATCGCCTTAGCCCTGCTCACCATCGGCACAAAACTATTATGGAATCGCATTAATCAATCGATCCCCGGTTCCTTAGTTGGGTTAATCGTCGCCACCCTCGCCGCCGTCTGGGCTAAATCCCAATGGCAGCTCGAAGTACCAACCATTGGTATCATTCCCCAATCTTTGCCGATGCTGCAAGGGATTCCCCATTGGAATGACTTTAAATTAATCAGAGAACTCATTAATCCTGCGATCGCCTTAGCCGCCCTAGGCAGCATCGAATCATTATTAGCCGCCGTGGTTGCCGATGGCATGAGTGTCAGCGATCGCCACAATAGCGATCGGGAATTAATCGGTCAAGGCTTAGCGAATATGGTCGTGCCGTTCTTTGGCGGGATTCCTGCAACGGGTGCGATCGCGCGTACTGCGGTCAATGTCCGTGCTGGCGGTAAAACTCGGCTATCGGGAGTGATTCATGGAATCGCCCTCGCCCTAATCGTCTTAATATTTGCGCCCCTCGCTTCACAGGTTCCCCTCGCTGCCCTTGCAGGCATCCTGATGATTACCAGTATCCGCATGATGGAATGGAAAGCGATCGGGTTATTGATTCATACCACCTATGCGGATTTTGGGGTGATGCTGCTGACTTGGTTAGTGACGGTCTGCTTTGACCTCGTCCTAGCCGTAGAAGTGGGATTGATTGCCGCAGGGATTCTCTTTATCAAGCGCATGAGCGAACTTAGTCTCGTGAAAATGCCTGAAGATAGTGCGTTTCTCTCTGGTATCCCCCTAGAATTTGGCAAACAAATCGCCATCTATCGGATTGACGGGCCAATGTTCTTCGGTGCAGCCGAGAGATTTGTCAGTTTCTTGCGTGATGCTCCTGAAGTCAAGTTCTTAATTTTGAGAATGCGCTATGTACCGAGTATGGACACAACGGGCTTAGTTGCCCTCGAAGAGATTTATCACGATTTGCAGCGTCATAATTGCCAACTAATTTTGAGTGGGTTGCGTCTTGAGGTCGAGCAACTTTTAGATCGCAGTGGACTACTTCAGGAAATTGGACATGACAATAGCTTTAATTCCACCGATGAGGCTTTGCAAAAGATCATGCCAAATATTCATAATTAACTGGTGTTACGTGGAAGGCTGTAAAGCCCTCACCCCTAGCCCCTCTCCCGCAGGAGAGGGGAACAAGAAAATAATAGAGGTTTTGCTCCCCTTCTCCTGCGGGAGAAGGGGTTGGGGGATGAGGGTTCCAAGTAACATCAGTAATTAACCAAATTTTGGATGGCTCGGCTTTGCCGAGCCATCCAAAATTTTAATTATCACCAGCTACTTACAAAGGTAGAATCGCAGATTACAATGTAGTAGTCATATACATCGCTACAACCGTGCCTTTCTTTCGCCAGTACATTGCACCATTTATTATTTTTGCAATCTTCCTGTTTACGCTAGTACTAGTTAGCTCCCGTGCCTTCTTGCCTAACGATATGGTTGCCCCTGCCCCTGTTGGCGCAATGTTATCTCATCGCTTTATTTCCTAGCTGCAACGCACCATGACTGAACTTACTTGGCAGCGACGACATGTGATCTCGCTGTCTGATTTTACGCCGAACGATTACGAAACGGTTTTGCAGACAGCCGTTAGCTTCTTAGAAGTTCTGTCGCGCCGCAACAAAAAAGTACCAACCTTGCAGAGCAAAGTTGTTGCTAACTTATTTTTTGAGTCCTCCACGCGCACGCGCAATAGTTTTGAGCTTGCAGCTAAGCGTCTCTCGGCGGATACGCTCAATTTTGCCCCCGGAACTTCCTCTCTTTCTAAAGGAGAAACGATTCTCGATACGGCGCGAACATTTCTGGCGATGGGAACGGACATCATGGTGATTCGCCATCAATCGGCGGGTGTACCCTTAGCGATCGCCAAAGATATGGATGCCCTCAGTGGTAAAGTCGCGATTCTCAATGCAGGGGATGGCAAGCATGAGCATCCATCTCAAGCTTTGCTCGATTTGCTGACCTTCTGCATGTATCTCAATCCCACGGCTCCCACGGCAAAGGATCTCAAGGGCAAAAAAGTAGCGATCGTTGGCGATATTCTGCATTCACGGGTAGCGCGATCAAATCTTTGGAGTCTGCTCACCAATGGCGCAGATGTCCACCTTGCCGCACCACCGACATTATTACCCCCAGAATTTGCGGAATATGGCGCAAAAATTCATTATTCCCTAGAGCCAGCCCTTGAGGATGCTGATTTTGTAATGACTCTGCGTTTACAAATGGAACGGATGGGACAATTCCTGATTCCCAGTTTGCGCGAATATCATGCGAAGTATGGCATCACTCGCGATCGCCTTGCCAAATGTGCGCCCAATGTTCAAGTCTTACACCCTGGTCCAGTAAATCGTGGTGTGGAAATTAGT
This sequence comes from Pseudanabaena yagii GIHE-NHR1, assembly GCF_012863495.1. Classification (NCBI taxonomy): domain Bacteria; kingdom Bacillati; phylum Cyanobacteriota; class Cyanophyceae; order Pseudanabaenales; family Pseudanabaenaceae; genus Pseudanabaena; species Pseudanabaena yagii. The sequence continues at coordinate 2,154,987 of NZ_JAAVJL010000001.1, read as the reverse complement.
TCTGACTTGATGGACGATCCACGCCTGAGCTTAATCGATAAACAGGTCACAAATGGAGTAGCAATTCGGATGAGTTTGTTATATTTGCTGGGTACAGCAATTTAAGTTCTATTTTTAGGATAGTTGCAGAGCAACTATCCTAAAAATTCTGGTTCATGTGAGGCTCACCCGTCTGGGTGAGCCTCACATTACTAACGAATTCTAGAAACAAAACCAACTTCCTGCTAGTCTAAGGGTGCATGTTTGCAAGATGTCTTGAGGATATCGATCCATGAATAAGTTTCCCTGTCTTATTACTCTCACTTCTAGTATCTCCTTAGCGATCGCCCTAGGTATACCATCGCTCGCCTTTGCCCAAAATGCTCCTCAAAAAATAGTTTTTGTCTCACCCCAAGGCGCTGACAACGTTGGCGCAGGTACAGAAAACCAAGCTTTTCGTACCCTCACCGCCGCGATCGCCGCCAATCCTCAAGAAGGCACGATCTTCCAATTAGGTGCAGGTACTTATAGCGAAGCTACTGGTGAAAATTTTCCGATTCGCTTGCCCAAGGGAGCAGTTTTACGCGGTAATCCCAATGTCAATGGGAATAATGTAATTATTAGTGGCGGCGGGCGCTTTGTCAGTCCTACCTTTGCTAGCCAAAATATTGCGATCTCCGCCGCCAATGACTCCCGCATCGAAGGCATCACCGTTACCAATAGCAATCCTCGCGGTTATGGACTATGGCTAGAATCCAGCCGTAATGTCGTGGTTAGCAATAGTAACTTCGTTCGCAATACCCACGATGGCATTTTCCTCACAGGTAGTGCCAATGCTTTAATTAGCAATAATCTATTCACAGGTAATACAGGCAGTGGCATCTCCGCTCTGGGCACAAGTACAGGCGAAATTCGGAATAATCGCTTTGAAAATACTGGCTTTGGATTATCAATTGGACAATCCTCTCAAGTTGCTCTGATTAACAATCAAATCGCTCGTAATGTTGATGGTATCGTCATTTCTAATACGGCTCAGCCAACCCTACGCGGCAATGCGATCGCGGAAAATCAACGCAATGGAGTTGTCATTCTCAGTAATGCCAGCAGTTCTCCTCGTCCTGATTTGGGAACAACAGTTTCACAAGGGAATAATACCTTTTTTAACAATCGCGAATTTGATATTAACAATGCCACCACTATTCCTATAGCGGCTGTAGGTAATCAAGTTAACCGCACCAAGGTGAAGGGTTTACTCGATCTCACCGCTTCGCGATCACCTGTTACTAATCCCATTGCAACTAGTCCTGCTCTTCCTCCACTTCCATCTATTCCTGTCGCTACTGTTCCTAAAACTCCCCCGTCAGTATCGACAGCACCAACCGTTGCTCTTCCGATTGAACCCAAAACAACCACTACTCCATCCACAATATTTGTACCTGCTAAGCCTCCTAGCTCGAATCAGTCATTACCCAGCCCTGTGATTAAGACTAATCCTAGTGCGAGTAATACTTCACCAACCACGATCACCATTGAGCGCGAATATAGCTCAACTACTCCTCGTGTCGCCACATTACCTCCCGCAATGCTTGATCCTACGACGGGTAAGCCCTTCCAATATCGTGTGATTGTACCTAATACTTCTACATCAGTTACGCAAAAGGTGAAAGCGATCGTGCCCGATGCGTTTCGCCTATCGCGTAGTGGCAGAATGATGTTGCAAGTAGGAGCCTATAGCGATCGCCCTGCGGCGAATCAGTTAGTCGAGAAATTAGCGCAGTCAGGTGTTAATGCCGAGATTATTCCATTTCGCTAATCCCAATAAGAGAAGCAGAACTTTGTTCTGCTTCTCTTATTGGGTAGCCATTTACGCTTTACTTAATCTGACAGAGATAATACAGCCACATATCCGTGTTAGCACTCAAATCTTGTTGCGTAATTAGTTCTAACCCACTTTGCCAAGAAAACATTCTGATATTGTCGAAATTGGATTGTAATTGATTAAGTTGTTCCTGTGGTCTCACGTAATACTGCTTTAAACGGAAATTGTGGGACTCATCTTGAACAATTGCATAATCAGAAGACTTGATCTGATGCGGCGAAATTGAACGATTGAAGAAGCGTAACAATGTAAACATAATCATATTGACATAGGTTTTGAAGGGATTAAAGCTAATGTGAGTTTTCCAGTTAAATTCTCTTTCTAGCCCTTGGAGACTATGGCTGGAGAAGAAAAAATATCCTCCCGATTTACCAATTCGGCTGATTTCTTGCAGCACTTGTAAGCGATCGCAATGGGAGACAACATCAATACCATTAAAGCTAAACAGAATAAAGTCGAAGGAATTATCGGGAAACTGGCTCATGTCTCTAGCATCAACCACTTCAAACATTTGTGATTGACTACGAAAGCGCTGCTGACAAGCCGCAATCATCTCTTCTGAATAATCAATCCCCTTATATTCCTGAACAATTCTAGAAAAATATTGAGTAGTACGTCCGCCCCCGACACCAATATCTAACATTTTCATATTTGACCATTGATTACGAAATAGATTGAGAATGGTTTGTTCAGCAGGTTGTAATTGGCGTAATTGGCTGTAGTGATGAACAATCTCACGAGCGATATAAACTTGATGATTTTGATCAGCCATGATGCTCCATGACTGAAAGAGAATTCTGGCGAGTTAATTGCATTTAAAAGACAAAAGAGGCAGGCTCATTAACATACCATTTTGAGGACAACAACTATCGATGCGATCGCCCAAAAAGTAACGGTATTGGAATGGGTGGAAGGTTTTTATGAAGAGAGAGTTTATGAAGGTGAGCAGGCGATCGCTTCGCCGATATTTCCCGAACTTCAGTTAACGGCTGCTCAAGTTTTACAAAACTGTTAATGGTCAACGATATTACAGCGATCGCGAAACTATTGCCCCAAAAATATAAGAATGTCTAGCTTTATTTCATGTTTAATGTGAATTGTTGTGCGATCAGGCTAGATTTTTTTTTGCTTTTGTTCTGTGATATTAATCTGATGTTTCTGAACAAATTAGCTAACATAGGATGTTGCTCAGACAAATTGCGTATATCACAAAAAATAGTTGCATTATCCAGAAAGTTTCTGTATAGTTATCAAAATCTTGGTTGTCATCCCGAAATTTTCCAAATAATTTTTTAATTCTATCGCTTGCTTCATTTGATAAGTTCATTAAGCGCAGCGTATAGATCAAGTCTGTGGAACCAACATGACTACGAAAAATGGTTAGCCAGCCAATTAGCATAGCTAATGTGGGTTTCATCAATCATTAACCCCTGAGTTTCTGTGAAGCAAATAAACCCTCTAGATTTGGTTAAACTCACACCATTGATGGAACTCACAAGCGGCAGACCAGAAGTCGTAGTTGGTTTAATTGATGGGTCTGTATTAAAGCAACACCCTGAATTGGTGAGTGCAAATATCCGTGAGGTTTCTGGTAATCTGAGTGGTCAATGTGTTCAAGCTAGCAGTACTGCCTGTATCCACGGGACATTTGTAGCAGGTATTTTGGTTGGGACGAGGAATTCCTTAGCCCCGGCGATCTGTTCCAACTGCACTCTGCTAGTACGCCCTATTTTTGCCGAGACTTTGTCAGGGAAGGAACAGATGCCCAGTGCAACTCCTTCCGATTTGGCAACGGCAATCATTGAGAGTATTGATGCTGGCGCTCGAATACTGAATATGAGCGTAGCGATCGCCCAACCTTCATCTCAAGGTGAGCGTGAGCTACAGGAAGCCTTAGACTATGCCATTAGTCGTGGAGTCATTGCTGTAGTAGCATCAGGAAATCAGGGAACGCTGGGTAGTTCTGCAATTACTCGGCATCCGTGGGTGATTCCAGTTGTAGCTTGTGACTTACAAGGAAGACTGGTTAGTTACTCAAATTTGGGCAGTTCTATCGGCAGAAGAGGACTGAGCGCTCCTGGAGATCAGATTACTAGCCTTGGCACTGATGAGAAAACCTTAACTTTAACTTTAGGTGGAACAAGCGTTGCTGTTCCCTTCGTCACAGGTGCGATCGCGCTGTTGTGGTCACAATTTCCGACCGCCACGGCTACTGAGATACAACTCGCTGTCACGCAGAGCCATGGGTCTCGACGAACCACAGTTGTCCCCCCGTTGTTGGATGCTTGGGCAGCGTACCAAATCATGGCAAAGTCTCATGCTTAAAGGACAATAATTTTATGGATCAAACGGAAAGTTTATCTCCGCAAACTACAGACATGAACGATTTACCAACGATGACCTCATTTTCTAATAATCCTATTAACACATCTGTAATCCTTCAATCTGGAGGTGAGGGATGTTCTTGTGGAGGCTCAGGTTCTAATTCATCTCCTCCTTCCTATGTCTATGCTTTGGGCAAGGTTGAGTGGCGTTTTCCAAAGCAATCAGTGGAAAAGGAATTTGCCCAAGCTACTGGACGGACAGAAACCTCTGGTCAGACTGACCGAGAGGCTGTTTATACAGTTCTAACCCAGAGGCAAAACCGATATTTGGTACGTCAAATGTGCTGGGTGCTGACTATTGAGGGTTTAGCCACTTACATTTTAGCTCCGCGTGACCCTGCGGACTTAGACCTATTGGTAGAAGCTGTTCGTCCTGCCCCCAGTCCTGCGGATGTGGATATCATCATTGGTATGCGAGGTCCGATCGCACCACCAGAGCTATGCAATGGGCTAATGTTGCCAATTGTGGTTTTCGACCAAATCTATTCCTTCGATCGGAATATGCTGATCGGCTCAATTCCCTGTCCAGAGAACATTGAGGCAGAACGATTTACCCATGCTGCTGAGGAATTGTTCGATCGCATTATGCAAATGGCTGATAATGCAGGCGCAACAGATGAGCATCGTGCTTTGAACTATTTGGCAGTTCGCTATCATGCGATCTACGCGAAGGCAGCCGAAGCTTATGGTCAAAGCTGTGCCTTAACTGGCGTGGAAGTCCGTCCTTCCTCTCTCAGTAGCACCCGCAAGATCGTCGCTGTCATCTTCTCCTACACAAATCGCAACACCGATTTCACAGAGAAGTTCTTTGTTCGTGTGGATGTGACTGAGGAGTTTCCGTTCTTGGTGACTAAATTGTCACCGTATTATGACCGCTAAACCTAAACAACCAAAAGGAGATGTGAAATGAAAACCACGAAAATGCCAGGATTTACCGCAGAATCTTCGATCTATATGGCTCGCGAGCGCTACGAAATGAATAGAGATCTCTATGATGTAGCTGAACATCAAGGAGTTTTACCACAATTGAGACCTGTTGATGGAGGGGGAATGTGTAAAGGCATAATGTGCACAGCTGGAGGTAATGATGCCGGAATGATATGCTGGTGTGTTCCCTAATCTTTTAGGTTGGATTGATATACACAACCTAACATCCATTCAGCACTGACCTTGCTTTTACAATCAATCGTGTCAGATCGCGTAAGCTTACCCGATCTGATGCCTTGCAACATCAGATCGCACCAAATCATAGCGGTATTAAGCGCTAAATCTAAACAATCCAAAGGAGATGTGAAATGAAAACAACGAAAATGCCAGGATTTACCGCAGAGGCTTCTCTTAACATCAAACGCAATCATTACCAAAGATTGGTAATTTCTAATGGCAACGATAGTAACCAGATTATTCCTCAACTTCGGCCAACTGATAGATGCGGAAATTTAGCTGCATGCTGCTTAAAAGGAGATGGGAGGTGTTGTGATCTATTTTTTAGCAATTGCTGATGGTGAATCATGCTGACACAGAAAAAAGCCACCACAAAACGCAACACCGATTTCACAGAAGAGTTCTTTGTGCGCTTGGATGTGACAGAGGAATTTCCGTTCTTGGTGACTAAGTTGTCACCGTATTATGACCGCTAAACCTAAACAACCCAAAGGAGATGTGAAATGAAAACAACGAAAATGCCAGGATTTACCGCAGAGGCTTCTCTTAACATCAAACGCAATCATTACCAAAGATTGGTAATTTCTAATGGCAACGATAGTAACCAGATTATTCCTCAACTTCGGCCAACTGATAGATGCGGAAATTGGCTTTCACGCTGCTTAAGAGGAGATGAGATGAGTTGTTATCAATTTTATAGTAATTGCTAATGAATCATGCTGGCATAGAAAAAAGCCACCACAAAACGCAACACCGATTTCACAGAAGAGTTCTTTGTACGCGTGGATGTGACCGAGGAATTTCCGTTCTTGGTGACTAAATTGTCACCTTAACTATGATCGTTAAATCTAACTAACCAGCTAAAAGGAGATACAAAATGAATAGTACAAAAATGCCTGGGTTTACCGCAGAGTCATCATTTTACAAAGCAAGTGGGCAATACCACATGGCTGAGGCTTCCAAAATCACAGCAGATGGTATTACCGGGAAAGCAACAGTAGTAGCTAGCCTGAGGAGTGAAAGGGGTTGCGCAGCAAATTGTACTTGTTGCGCCAATACCGGAGGTGAATACTGTTGCGGGGTTTGTATTAACCAATGCTGATGAGAAAGCAGGGTAGGCTCAGCTCTGCTGGGTGCTGACTATTGAGAGTTTAGCCATGTGCGTGTTGATGTGACTGAGGAGTTTCCGTTCTTGGTGACTAAATTGTCACAGTACTATGACCGTTAAATCTAACCAACCAAAACAAAATGAGCACAATGAAAATGCCTGGGTTTACTGCAGAGAGAGCATTTAATGAGTCCAGTGAATACCACCAAACAGTTGTAACATTGAAAGAAATGCTAGTATCACCAAACTTAATTGTTCCTCAATTGCGTAGAGAGTGCATACCTACGTGTCACTGTTGGCAAGACGGCGGATGTGTTTGCTTTTATGATTGTACTGGGGGTGCGACCTGGCAGTATTAATCGCCGCGATCGCAGCATTTTTAGATGTCTTTGCTTCTGGGATTGTACTGGGGGTGCGACCTCTATATGATATCTTTTGAAATCACCAAAATCCTTGTCTAGCATATCTTTCATCGAATTCACTCAATGATTATGACCTGAATTAACGAAAACTAGGAAATAACTTTTGAGTCGATTCGATGAAAGCTTTACTGGATGAAGCTTTCGATAATTTGAGAAGGTATAAATAGAAATGGCTATAACGATGGCAACAGGGACTCGGAACTTAACTGTTGGCTCGCCAGCCTTCCAGATCTCAAATTCACTCCCAATGTCAAACGCATCCAAAAAGCACATCTCAAGAAATTACTTGACTTAGGGATTGATGGATTTCGTTTTGATGCCTCTAAGCATATGCCTGCTAATGTCCAGAAAGAGTACATTGACTTTATTGATGCCGAAAGTAAAGGAAATACTTGGAATTATCTTGAAGTCATAGAAGACAATGATACGAAAGCAGAAGATTACAATTGGATTGCTGTGGTCACAGATTTTCTCCTTTACAACTCCATGAAAGGTGCATTCTCTTTCGGTGGGGATTTGCGATCGCTACCAAGTAATGCCGTAAATGATTCTCGTAGTGTTACCTTTGGCAGAAATCACGATTCAGTGGTAGAAATTAGAAAAGCGAAGAAAGACGCATATAGTCCCTATGACGATACCACTGATTCCTATCTTGCGACAGCATATGTGTTAGCGAGCAGCAATTCTCATTATGAACGAAGGCTAGTCAAACCGTTGATATAGGGATATTGTAAATAACATGATGATTGATTTAGGGGAAGAGCTTTGAAAGCACAAGGCTCATTCGACAGAATTGTAGAAATTTTCCGACAACAACTAGAATCATTGCCAGACAAGCGGACAGGCAAAAATAGTCGCTATGGCATGGAAGATGCAGCCATGAGTGCATTCAGTGTATTTTTCACTCAAAGTCCATCATTCTTGTCTTACCAGCGGACAATGGAGCAGACAAAAGGGCGAAGCAACGCCCAAAGTTTATTTGGGGTGCATAAAATACCAACGGATAACCATATCCGAGACTTGCTAGACCCAGTGCAACCTAAAGAAATGTTTCCAGTGTTCGAGACAATCTTGGAGACGATAGAGCAAAAGGGGAAACTGCAAGGATTTCGAGGATTCGCCAACAATCTATTAATGGCGCTAGATGGGACAGAGTACTTTAGTTCAAAACAAATACACTGTCACCATTGTTCGAGTAGGAAAATGAAATCAGGAGAAATTCATTATTTTCATAGCGTAGTTACGCCAGTTATCGTCAGTCCACATCAATCGCAAGTGATTCCCCTAGTACCAGAATTTATTGTGCCGCAGGATGGAAATGACAAGCAAGACTGTGAGAATACAGCCGCCAAAAGATGGTTGTTACAACATGGCAGTAAGTACAGTGCATTCAAGGTAACTGTTTTGGGTGATGACCTTTATTCTCGCCAACCCCTCTGCCAAATGCTATTAGAGCAACAGTTCAACTTCATCTTAGTCTGCCGCCCCGAATCTCACCCCACTATCTATGAGCATATAGAAGGGATTGCTTTGCCAACGGTGGTTGTCAATAAGTGGACAGGGAAAGTTCAAGAGACCTATACCTACCAATATGTCAATGGGCTACCTATCAAAGATGGTGACGATGCTTTGCTGGTTAACTGGTGTGAACTAACTGTGACTAGACCTGATGGCAAGGTAGTTTACAAAAACTCTTTTGCCACCAATCACCTGATTACTGAGCAAACAGTGGTGGAAATCGTGCTGGCTGGTCGTACTCGTTGGAAAGTGGAAAATGAGAATAACAATACTCTCAAAACTAAGGGCTACAACCTAGAACACAACTTTGGACATGGCAAGGAGCATCTTGCTTCATTCCTAGCCACCCTCAATATTTTGTCCCTACTATTTCACACGTTATTGGAATTGGTCGATGACAAGTACCAGTTATTGCGCTCTCATTTGCCAACCCGCAAAACCTTTTTTAACGATTTACGCGCCTTGACTCGATATCTTGTTTTTGATAGTTGGGATCATCTTTTGACTTTTATGATTCAAGGTTTGGAGTTAGATCTCCCTCCCAACAGTAGTTAATTTTTCATAATGAGAATTGCTGGTTAGCGAGAGAGGGAGGAACACCTCTAGTCTTCAATGCCGATAATCTTAATTCTGCTTATATTCCGTTTGGAGTTAAATTCCGTCAGATTATGACTCAGCGTGGTAAGGATGGAAAGAATGTTAAAGAAAACATTTTAAGAGTTATCAATCGTCAAACTGCTTTGATGATGGAGAGAGGTGCAGAAGGTTTTTTTGTTGAAAATAAAGGACTTGATAAAATTGATATTCCTGTACTTGATTTAACATTATCTAATCTAGAAGGTTGCTATCGGGAGTTACGCAATAACTTTACTGTTGCTGTTGAGCGTCGCAATGGGAAAAAATTTGTAACTCGTTGGGGAACTCCTAATAAAGGTGGTATAGAAGTTCAAGGGCGAGATGCTCTCTACTTCATCCGAGAACCGTTTACGCAGTGTCAAAAAATCTAGTAGTACGATCCGACGTGAGCCATAGCTTTAAGCATTTATCTAAAAACGCCCAAAATAATCGTTATCCAATTACAAATGATTTCGGATTGCTATAGTAGCTCTCTTGAGAAATAGGATTGAAAAATTCATTGAGTGTTGTGAAAATAAATCAGAGCTTTATTAAATAGACGCAACAGCTTTTGTGCTGCACTTGAACTGATATCCAAATACCAATGAACAGGAGATTATGCAAGATTATCTATTTTTAGCCAAGATTTGGCAAACAAAAATTGGTTGATTTCACTGCTTAGTTCGGAGAAATCATTGGCGATCGCTTTCAGGATACGTCTCGCTGCAAAGACAAATAGATTGTTAAGCGATCGCGTTTAAATAAACTGGTAGCGATCGCCTTCAATTTTTGGACATGCGATTGCATGAATAAATTAGCAATCTTGCTTTAATGCTCAACAAGAATATGTAATCCACTTTTAGAGAGAAATCTATCTATTCTTTAGCGTGCTAATTAGCAATAACAGCACAGAATGGATAGGGATTGCGATCAGCCTAAAATCGATAGGCTAAGAACGGAATCAGCATTTCAGCACGGGTCACACCACCATGAATACCTAAGAGCGTCGTTTGACAATCCTCTGGTTTCGTCTCTCCCACATGCTGAAAACAAGACCAGCCATTTTGGGGAATTAAAATCAAATCTCCCATGCGATCGCCAATTTCCTCAGTAGGTGGCTGTTCGGGTAATCCAAATAATCCAAGATGGATTGCTTTATCTTTGGGAATTACTAAAAACTGATCTCTCAAATGGGTCTGAATATAGGCGATCGCTGATGCTTCTTGTCCCGATCTAACATGCAAAAATCGAGCTTGCGACTCACCCGTTGCGGGAGCGCATAGGCATTTTGTTAACTCAGGATGGTGATTCAACCACAGTACTTTATCTGGGGCGATCGTTCGTTGTCCATGATCGGCGACCAGTAATAACACAATGTCTGATCGACCCCGCAATGGCTCGAACAACTCCCGCTTCAACGCAAAATCTAGCGTCGCAACCTCTGCTCGGTAACAAGGACTCAGGGGACCATACCGATGGGCTGCACTGTCTAAATTCGGAATATAGAGGTGTGTAAAACTCTTAGTTTTCTCTTGAAGGCTTTTCTCTTGAAGGCTGAGCAGACGATCTCGAAGCTGAACAAATCCATCGCTTGCCGTCAGATAATCAACATACCCTTGTTTACCCGCTTGTGCACCGCCTGTGGTGAACCTGCTGACGCTAGATCCTCGAAAGTTGCGCCAGTTGACAATTCCCACATCGACCCCAGCATCCTCCAAGGTCAAATATAAATTCGGGACGGGGACAAATGTGTCTGGATTAAGTTGTGAATCTGGATAGGGGGTCGATGTGGGGGATAAGCCTGGTGTCCACCGTAGAAAATTGACAATGTTTCCCACTTCTCGGACATAGGCTCTTGTCCCCATGATGCCATGTTGAGCAGGAGCGTGGGCAGTGGCGGCGCTAGTGAGAGCAGTGGCGGTGGTGCTTGGAAAGACTGAAGTCGCAGGCATGAAAAAAGCTTGGGGACTGCCGCAGGCGATCGCTAGTCCAGGAGCATCACCGTCTGCCATTACAGTTTGGAGTTGATCATAACCAAAGGCATCCACGATCAATAGAACCACATGATTGATTTCATCCTGCTGTTGCCAAGCTTCCCACGCCTCAGTTACGGCTGGATTCTCCAACAGCAATGGATTGAATGGTGGCAACGCAGTGATAGAAGTTGGCATCATATCGACACCCAACCAATGCATCGCTAAGGCGGGCACATTCGCCAGTCCCAAGCCATCATAGCTAGGACGGACTGTCTCTGCTTCCAACAATTCAGGTGGTAGCGATTGTCTTTCGAGCAAAGCAGCTTCAGCAAGAGCGGTCACATTGGGAAACGAAGAATTTGCCATGGCTATTTTTAGAATGGATTCACCATATTGACCATTGTAGCGTGATCGCCTCCTCCCCTAATCTTCACGCCCGTTAAAGTTGTCTGTTTCTATCCGAGATTGTGCCATCAAAAATGGTTCGCTTCGTCATTGAGTCTAGAGAAGTTATTGGCGATCGCAAAGACAAATAATTATTAAGCGATCGCGTTTAAATACACTGGTAGTGATCGCTTTCAACTTTTGAACATATGATTGATCGCCACTGCTCTCCTGAGAAAAATGATTAGATTTTTTTGAGTCCAAAAAAATTATAAGCGATAAGGTTAGAATGATCAGGCGATCGCTTCAGTGATATTTCCTAATCTTCAGTTAACTGCTCACCAAGTTCTACAAAGTCCTTAGAATATAAGTATGGGTGGTGTTTCTCGCAATCTCAGCCAAAAATCGACTAGTAGAGGTGTCATGATGCTAAATACAAGTGATTTGCCTAATCTGACTTCTCATAACTCTGTCAATAGTTACGAGCAAGACTTTTACGGATGGACACAGGAACAAGCAAAATTGCTACGTCTCGGCAAATTACAGGGTTTAGATTTGGAGAATTTGGCGGAGGAGATTGAATCCTTGGGTAAGCAACAGCAACAGGAATTACGCAATCGCTTTGGAGTTTTGATTGGACATTTACTAAAGTGGGAATACCAACCCCAACTACGAGGCAAAAGTTGGCGCATCACCATTGACTTACAGCGCGAGGAAATTCAAGAGCTTTTAGTTGATAACCCTAGTCTCAAGCCCTATACCGAAGAAGCGATCGCGAGATCCTACAAACAGGCGATCGCCATTGTTGTTAAAGAAACCCCTTTCGATAAGAAGGACTTACCATCAAGATGTCCCTATAACACTGTGCAAATTCTTAATCAAGACTTTTATCCGAACTAGCCACTTGCCTACGGCAAAATGAAAACCGCAATACTTATTCAGGTTCAAGGGGAGCCATCGTTAGCCCAGCTTGTTTTAATTGCGCGTGATAAAGCTCAGCCTGCTCCATCGGTCCCACCCAAACGATCGCTAAGCCTTGATAATGCACTTGATTAGTCAACTCCCATGCTAGCTCTTCGGTCATGTGGGGAATATATTTCATCAGGCAATTAGAAACATGCTCAAAAGTATTGAAATCATCGTCTAACACAATGACCTTATACTTGGGGTAAGGTTTGCGTACTACTTCCCTTACGGTATCTTTAACTTTTTCGGGAGTTTGAACAGCAGCAAAAATAGCCATATCTACAACAAACGCTCTATATCTTGAATTATCTCAAAATTGATTTTATAACTGTGGCTTTCTGGCTTAAATATTGTGGTGACAGCTACAGCTACCTGCCAATTTTAACACCTGAAATAAAACAGCGTCAGTCTAGAATTAAAAGCCTTGCTACGCAAGGCTTTTAATTCTAGATCTTAATAATCATCACGGGTCGCAAAAGTGAGGGTTTGTTTAGTCATGATATTGATAGCAGTATTAGGTTCAATGACCGTTACCTGAGGCGCAGTCACATTTCCAATTACGGCTCCAGCCGCCGCACCACCGAGAATATCTTCAATGCGGATACCACCACGCAATACGCCACCAAGCACCGCACCTGCGGCTCCACCAATGCCAGCATCAGTCAAGATTGAGCCTGCATTAGTCTCACGAGGATCTTTCATATCATTAATTAATGCTGATTCTGCTTGAAGACTGACCGTTGCCCCACGACTCGTCAATTTTTGGGCGACAAACTTGGAGCCACCTTCCACAGGCACAAATTGCCCTTCAATGACTGCACCTGAAGGGATTAAAACAGTGCCATTGTTAGCAGCAATATCTTGGGCAACTAGAAGACTCGCGTTAACGGTTTCGCCCTTAGCAATGTAGAGGGTATCTTGGCGATTGATTTTTGTAGCGATCGCTTGACCAACAGGTAAGTTATAGGTAGAGCGAAATACCTGTGCTATTTGATTTTGCTGCGATGCGGTCTGTGCTGATTGTGATTGAAACTTTTGATACGCATCACTAGGGGGAGAAATGAGAGATGTTACAGCTAAGCTGAGTACCATACTTACCGATGATACTATTGCCAATTTTGTAGTATGTTTAGCGCTCATAAATGCCTCTGGCGATGCCAATAGAGTTCTATCTAAACTATAGACTAATCCATAGTTGACTTTGTTCCCAAGTTACGCAAAATATCGGTCAAAGTCCAGAAAGAAAAGCCTTGCTAAGCAAGGCTTTTCTTTCTGGACTTATAAAATTTGCAAGCTTAACCTAATACGAGTTTGGGATAATTTAAAATGGGCTTTGAGAGAGGGTTTGCTACGCAAACCCTCTCTCAAAGCCCGAAATCAAAAGCCTTGCTACGCAAGGCTTTTGATTTCGGGCTTAATTTGCAAGCTTAACCTGAGATGAAGTTAAAATACAGAACAGATTTTTATGGCGTGGAAAAGCCACGCCATAAAAATCTGTTTCTTTTAGGATTTTTGGGAGGAAAACCATGAAAGTAAATGGTTTAGCCAGCCTTGCTTTGGTGATAAAACAGATTTCTTAGTAGAGGAATTGGGGTGGGAAGATTTTTTGCTGTTATTTTGAGGAGAAATGCTTGGATTACCAGTTTCATTCAATTCCAAAAGATACTTCAGGGCTAGAGCTTCCTGAGGATTAATATACAGCGATCGCTTAAAGCTTGCCTTCGCCATTTGGAGTTGATTAGTATTTGTATAAACCACCCCTAGCATGGCTAGACATTTACTATTGTTTGCATCCTCTCGCAAAATTGCTCGCAAATCTTGGAGTGCGGCTTTCCAATTACTCTGCAAGATGTAGACTTCGCAAATTTTGATCCGCGCATTAATCTTCTCAGACTCAATGTTGTGAACCTCATTTCTGGATTGAAGTACTGTCTCATCTTCTCTGAATTGAATTACAGTGTCATTCCCATCATTCCTTGCCTGCATTACCGTCTCATCAGACTTTGATGGCGAATTAAGAGCGTATAACTCGGATGAATACTGAAGGCTATAGGCATAACTTGGTTTAGAGGGTGGAGGAAGGAAGTTTTTGGTATGCGATTTAGTGCTTTTAGGAGTTAACATTGGCGCAAGTACAGGTGGCATATTGGCGGCTCCATGCCGATACCCCTCTTGGTAAAGGATATAAACCAAATTTAGTTCGCTAATCTGGGCTGTAAAATCGAGAATTTGGTTTAAAGATTGATATTGGACTTTCGCAATCTCTGTAACTAAGCGCTCATAAACATCATCACTAGGAGTTATGAGCAACTCACAGGCACTCTCTGAGTGAATTTGGATATTGCGTGACCTTTGCATGAGCCGCTTAGCAAGTAGCTTAAATATTCCTTGATATGCCTTGCGATCCTGCTCGCTCATCAGTGCGTTATAGGCAGGATTGACCAATTTGGCAAGATAATGCGTGGCAATGATTTTCTCATCTGCCGAAAAGCCATAGACATCGGGGTGCAGGATACGGGCGATTCGCAAATAGACATTGCGAATGTACATTGGATTACTCACAATCGGTAAGCCCAAGGCAGCATAATAGTCGTGGTTATACTGACTAATGCCACGATCAAAGCGAATAAACTGAGGTTTTGGCTGCTTGGGCTGATTCATATGTGCGAGCCTTGCCAATGACTAAGTGATGCTGTAAAACTGACCAATCAACTACCTATAGCAAATAAAAGGTTAAAAATAGAGCGCTATTTGCCTGAACTTTGACAAATTTAAGAGCGTATTGCTCAACCCCAAAAATACAAATAGCGGCGCATCGCACCGCTATTTGTATTCTGAAATAAAGATAGGCGGCTCATCGCTCCGCCTATCTTTAGGTTTATACTTTCTTTTTTTCTGGAACAGGCAAAACACAGCCGATCGCAATTTCATTATTTCTAGGATAGGTACTGAGGAGCTTTTTAAACAGATTAAAGTCAAAGCTGCGGGGATCGATGCGAGAGCCAGAGAGATCGACAATTCTATGGGTAGTGATGCGTTCTAAAGGGACATCAGTTTTAGAAACTAACCATGCCAGAGATTGATATTGAGCATCTGTATAACCGCTATGGGTATAACCATTGTGCATTCCATCCTCAGGAGTCTCAAGAGAAATGTGATAAGCAAAGTTATTCACCGAGCTAGGATAGCGAGGATTGGTCTGGACTGCCTCTTGTCCAAGCGAACTGACAAATACAGAATTACCTGCCCCAAAGGCACGTTTGTCTGGTGGTACAAAGTAAATAATCGTTCCATCAAGGGCAATTAGGGTGTGATAACTCGCTTGATTATCTTCGTCATAATGGAAATCTTGGAAAAAATTAATCACACTATTAGCAGAGCCAACAGTCTCATGGAGAACAATAATTGGTTGATTATTCACAGGTTTGCCTGATAGATCCTTGAGATAGCGATCGCCATAGTTAGAGGATGCTGCCAAAGCAATAATTTCTCTAGGGTTGTAGGTAAGTGCCTTTTGAGCGGCGGTGGGATTTACTTGGGCAATATTCGCTTTCCGAAATCGCTCTAGGGTAATGGGAGTTGCCGTGAGAGCCGCAGGTAATGAAGGATTAGGGGGATTTGCTGGCGGTTGAATATCACAGCCTTGGACTGGTGCAAATTGGTTGATTTCTGGAGACAAGTTAAAAGATGGAAAATCCTGAGCGATTTTTTGCGGCTTTGTCGGTTTTGAGAGTTTAACTGAAGTTCCTTGGGGACTAGTTTCTGTAAACTTAGCATCGGCGACTACTTTCGTTTTTGCTGGTTCCGCTAAGAGGATAAAACCCATCAAGGTCAGTAAAAAAATAGCGATCGCTAATAATCTTTTCATCTGCATAGTCGTTTAATAATAACTTTTTCACTTCTCGAAACTTCTGGAAACTGATCGAAATTTATTTAGGCTGCACGATGGATGGTGGCAATGGAATTGGTGAAGGAATAATTCGCCTAGCAATAGCGATCGCATAACCAACCAATCCGATTAAGGCGATCGCTAAGCCGAGCCAGATACGCTGACGATTCTTTTCTGCTTGCTGGATCTGGCGTTTTGCTTGGAGTTGATGCTCAGTTTGTAGTTCTTTGGCATGGCGATCGAGTTCATCGAGACTATGTAAAATTGCCGCGCAGTCAGGTGGCCGATCAACTGGTCTTTTGGCGATCAGTCGTTCTAGTAGCTGTGCAAAATCATCGGAGATTTGAGGAGCCAATTTGCGCCAATGGTAAATATCTGTCATGGGATCATGCATATCAAGGGGATAAGTACCTGTCACTAAATGGATAAATGTCATCCCTAATGAATAGAAATCAGATTGGGGAATCGCAAAGCCTCGTTCCTGTTCTGAAGCGGTGTAACCCGCAGAAGAGATTTGGGTCACGCCCCCAACACCACCAATCTTGGCTAAATATGTAAAAGTTGCTTCCCTTGCTGTACCAAAGTCAATTAGAGCAAGTTGACCTGATGGTCTGAGCATGATATTGGAAGGTTTGATATCGCGATGGAAATATCCATTTTGATGCACGATTTGCAATACGCGCACAATTTGCCGCATCCAACCAATTGCCATTTTTTCGGAGAGTGGCTTATGGCTATGTATCCATTCATACAGATTGCTCCCTTCAATCTTTTCCATGACAATGCCATAGAGCATTTTTTGATCAGGTAAATAATGATGGATATAAGCGTCAATTTTGGGTAATCCCTTGGATTCAATTCTGCCTAACAAAAAAGCTTCTTGTTCAAAGAGTGAGATCGTTTTTGGTTGATCGTTAAACTCAGGTTTAAGGATTTTGAGTACCTTAGGATGTTGTTTGGGATCTTCTACTTCATAAATCGTGCCAAACCCACTTTTGTCACTGAGCAACCGCTTTACGACATAGGTGCGATCAATCAGTAACTCTGAGCCACATTGTTGACAAAGCTCTACAATGTCTTGATTTTGGTTATTGCAATTGGGATTGATGCAAAGTCGCATAATAAAACTTTGTTAGCGGCAAAAACATTTTACCTTCTAAATAGTTAGGCATAAGTATACCTAAAACCCAAATTGCTGTTTCGCACGCATAGCGTGCGAAACAGCAATTTGGGTTTGGTTTATGCTGAGCTACTTATAACCCTCAAGAGGCAACATAGGACTTCTAATCCAGCGCTTTGGTCTGCTCGCTACAGGAGCAGCCCAATACTTAGGCTCTTGCGGATAAAAAATGTCCCATCAACGTTATAGCAGTTCTAAATAAGTTAAAAGAGGCTTCGACTCCGCTCAGCCATCTATATACGTTGGCTGAGCGGAGTCGAAGCCCTATTTTTTATTTGAATTATCTATAGCTGAGCGAAGTCGAAGCTAACGTTGGCTGAGCGGAGTCGAAGCCACAGGTACTTTAATTAATAGCAAGTCACTTACGACAAATAGCGTAGATGCTGGCTGGAACTGTGCGATCGCTCCTCCCGTCAGATTTGGCATCACAGGAATTATGCAGACAGCCAACCATGAAAACTACCGCGATCGCCTTAAGCCTTGTATCCGCCATACTAGTTAGCATTCCTAGTTTTAGTAAGGCATCTCTTGCTGCTACTCCTAAGGACTTTGATCCCGAAGAAAAAATTACGATGGAAGTCTATCGTTCATCAAATCCTGCGGTAGTAACGATTAAAACAACAACTAGCACTGGCTCAGGTAGCATCATTACCCCTGAAGGCTTAGTAATTACTAACGAACATGTCATTCGCGAAGCCAAAAATGGCAATGTCAAAATCATTAATACCGATGGCAAAACCTACGATGGACAGGTTTTGACCATAGATCGAAAAAATGATTTAGCACTGGTTAGGATTATCAGTAGCGATCGCTTCTCAGCATTGTCATTTGCCGATCAAGGTAGCATTCTGGTCGGACAAAAAGTATTTGCGATCGGTAGTCCCTTTGGTTTGTCGGGAACCCTCACTACAGGCATTCTCAGCCGTGTCGCATCTAATGGCGATCTCCAAACCGATGCCAGACTAAACCCCGGCAATTCGGGAGGTCCTTTGCTCAACTCCCATGGCGAAATTATTGGCGTGAACAAATCTATTCTTAGTCCCGATGGGCGATCGAATACAGGCATTGGCTTTGCTACTAGTGCCCCCATTGCTAAGGAATTCATCACCCGCAGTGCTGCCTTCATCCCCACGAATAGAAATTCTATTGCGACTCTTCCTAATCCTCAATCAACGATTACATCTTCAATCTCTCCTCAAACTGCTATTACATCACCAGCAACTCCCACAACAGAAAGACATTTGCTAGGAGTGGTGCTGACCAATAGCCTCACCATTTACGAAGTACGCCCCAATTCTCTTGCGAGTCGGATGGGTTTACAAAAAGGCGATCGCCTTGTGAGTTTAAATGGCACACCAATTAGTGATGCCAAGCAAATCATCAATTACCTCTCTCAGCGACCATCCGAAGCATTATTGACCGTAGCTAGAAATACAGGAATTACTAATTATCAAATTAAGTTTTAAAGTTGTGATACCTGCTACGCAGGTATCACAACTTTAAAACTTAGGAATCTCGATCTCGCGCAAAAAACTCGCACTATCCTCAGGCATCGCTGTATTGATATACATACCGCTCCCTAACTCGAAACCTGCTGCCTTAGAGACACGCGGCACGATCGCTAAATACCAATGGAAGTAATCCGATTGTTTTTCATCGGTAGGCATCGAGCGAATAGTGTAATTGTAAGCAGGATTATTAAGTCCATAGAATAGCTTGGCAAGCACCGTTTTGAGATTGTAGGCAAGATCTGCTAACTCAGGATCGGTAATCTCACTAAAGCAGGAGCTATGCCGACGCGGAAATACCCACATATGGAAAGGGGACAAAGCCGCATAGGGCATGAATGTTACAAAATGCTCAGTTTCTAAAACAATGCGTTCCTTAGCATTGAGTTCATCACGGAGGGTATGGCAAAATAAACACTCGCCGATATCATCGAAATAATTAGTTGCCTCAATTAAGCGATAACGAATTTGGGAAGGAACAACAGGCGTTGCCGTGATTTGGGAATGGGGAT
Source organism: Pseudanabaena yagii GIHE-NHR1 (assembly GCF_012863495.1). Taxonomy (NCBI): domain Bacteria; kingdom Bacillati; phylum Cyanobacteriota; class Cyanophyceae; order Pseudanabaenales; family Pseudanabaenaceae; genus Pseudanabaena; species Pseudanabaena yagii. The sequence goes on along the minus strand of NZ_JAAVJL010000001.1, from coordinate 2,135,503 downwards.
GCTCTAGGGAAGTACCTGCTCCCTCGCCATGATTTTTAAAGATAATGATACTCTCGATGCGTTGGTCATGGCTAATCACTCTATAGCGCTGACGATAGGCTCGGAAAACATTTATCACATCATCGAGTTCCATCAGAGCAAGCGTCGCATTATGATCGGGATGCTCGATCAACACCTCGTGATAGCCCACACCTGTAATGGATCGATGAATCCCTTCACTATGACGAATACGTTCCCCAATTGGTGATAGTGCAGGATATTTATTGGGAATAATCCTCACGCGCCAGCCGCGATCATCTTCTATGCGTAAGTATTCAGGTTCCGTAGCATTTTCATTGCCCTGACAAAAAGGACAGCTATGCTTATAACTGGGTAATTCGGGCGGTGTGTCTTCCTGCGATCGCGCAAACTCATGGGGACGCTTTGCCCGCTCAGTAGCAAAGATCACCCAATCCTTAGTAATCACGTTTTGACGAAGGTGAGACATAGCGGTTTACGAGTTATTCCACAAAAACTATAGATCGATTTCGTCCCTGTTGCTTAGCGCGATAGAGTGCGATATCTGCTTGCTTGACGAGGAGCGATGGCTCTTGCATGGAATTGGGAAAGAGTCTCGCTACTCCGAGACTGATCGTGACGATTGCTAGCTCTTTGATCCCCGACTTTTGGTGAGCGATCGCTAAGTTAATAATGGCTACCCGAATCTGCTCCGCCACAGTAGCTGCACCATTAATATCAGTATTCGGCAAAATGATTGCAAATTCTTCACCTCCATAACGAGCTACAAGATCGGCAGGACGACAGAGAGTTTTTTTCACAGTCTGGGCAATGTTTGTTAAGCAATCATCACCCATTTGATGTCCATAGTAATCGTTATAAAGTTTGAAATAGTCAATATCAAATAATAATAACGATAATGGCTGTTGCTCTCTAGATAGGCGTTCCCATTCAAGCACAAGGCGCTCATCAAAGCAGCGACGATTAGCAACTTGGGTCAAGCCATCGATATTCACCAGTTTCTCTAGTTCCAAATTTGCCTTTCTGAGAATTGATTCGGCATACTTCATATCCGCCTCGGCTTTTTTGCGATCGCTAATATCAATCACCACAAACCCCACACTAAAGGGAATATGCTCGACATTGAAGATCGGGAAATATGAAGATAGCCAAGTCTGCTCAATACCATTTTTACTTAGTACATTACTTGTATTTTCTTGATTTAGTAATGGTTCTCCTGTTTTTAAAACTTTCTGAAAGTATTTTTCAATAATGGGGTTGAAGTCACCCAATACTTCCTGAACAGTGCGATTTAAGTGCTCCTCAACGGACTTTCCATTAATCTCTGCTAGTACTTGATTTACTCTTATATACCGTAGCTGGTGATCGACAATTCCCATTCCTACGGGCGCAGAATTAAAAAAAGCACTAAGTTGAGCCTTACTCAATTCCAGTTCTGCGGTTCTCTCGGTTACTTGCACTTCCAGACTTTCCATCGCCTGCTTGAGCGATAATTGGGCTACAGTGCGCTCATCGAGAATCGCCGAGAGAATCAGAGATGTTAAAGAAAACACTGCCATAAAGGATTGCAAAATTAGCAGTGAATCATTAGGAGAATTTTTAACATATAGCCCATATCCCTGCGATGTTGACAGAATTGCAATTAGGGAAATCAAGCTCACTAATAAACTGGAGGTGAATTTACCAAAACGAAAGGCTGTCCAAATCAATACTGGCAGCAGCATATAGGCTAATGGATAGCTCTGGATAAAGGCAATCCAACTAATTAACAAGAATAGCCCGAGAACTCCAACTATTTCTGCTAAATTTTTCTGTTGATAGGTTTGACGAAAATCTTTCCAGAGTAATAATGTGGGTGTAAAAATCAAGTGTGGCATTGCACTCGCGAGCCACCAAGTCAACCAACTAATTCCGAAACCTTCCCATGTAATTACCCCACTGATACATAGACTGGCAATGCCAAATGTTGCAGAAATCATCGGTGATACAACGGCTGCGCCAATATACAAAACTACAGTTTTGACATGGCTAAAAATATTTTTATGGTGTGAAAATCTCTTGATTATGTAGGTGGCTATTAATGGCTGAAAAACGTTGCCACAAGCGCAGGCTACCAGAATTAATGAAATATGAAACAGTGATAAGGGTGGGTCTATCTGCAATAGACCGAAGATTATAGCGAAGGTCGATCCGCAAATAATTCCTATAGATACCCGCCAACCTAGCCGAAAAACTAGCGCTAAGGTAATTCCTGAGGGAAACCAAACAGAGGCAACAGTACCAGGTAAAGTGGCAAATTGATGACTGAGTTGTACCCCGATCGCATAGGCAATAGCTACTAACAGGTTGAGAATGGCAAATCTAAAAATCCCTCTCTGTAATAGCCAACTGCCTTGCATCTAATTTACCTTAAACTATCAGAAGGATTTTATTTTATCGCTTAAATCACCTCTTTCAGCATCCAAAATCCCGCAAAATGTTCTTCTTCAGGTTTATTTTGCACTGCTAAGAAATGAAATCCTTGAGAGTTTTGTTTGGATTGTTCAAAAGTTGCGCCTTGAGCGATCGCATTTTTATCCTTTGGGGCTTGTAAATTTGCTAATACCCATCGCGCATCAGCACTAGCTTCTAACTGCATTTGGGTGCGCTCGCCTAGTAAGCGCTCAAACTTGATAAACACGGGATCAACCCCCGACATCCAAGCTGCCAAAGCCGTTGCTCTTGAGGAGATGATGATAATCCCTGAGACAATGGTTTCGGGATCGAGCTGGCTAATATCGAGGAGTTCACTAAAGTCCATCGACCATTCGTTTGCTTCGGCAAAGTCTCCTGCCTTAAGAGATACTAAAATCCAACTCTCACCCATCAGGGCATCGGGGATGGGCTTGGGATCTTGAGCTGCTAATACTTTTAGGGGCAAGGGGTTGGGATCAACTGCCTGAAAACCCTCACGGTTAGGATAAATGCTTGCCATTCTCTCGGCGAGCCATGAGGACATCGTAAAGACGCGCCGTGAGGCTTGTCCTGTGATGCCTGCGAGTGTACAACCCCGAATAATGATGTTGGTCATGCTTGGACGGAAGAAACGGATTTTAATCGGAGTCTGTCCCGTTGTTTCCACACATTCTGTAAGTTGTTTGGCTAACCATTCGGAGTTAACTTCATTGGATGGACATTCACGTACCCATTCAAACTGACGATCGCGATCGCAGATCAGCAATTCCCAAACCTTTTTATTATTAGCATCCAGTACAGGACGGGAATAAAAATCTAACTCCCAAATTTTCGACATAAATTAAGTTCTAACTTGACTTTGGTAACATAGCTTTTTTCATGTTATCGCGATCGCATCCTCTAGCATTTTTTAGATGCTGCATTTTAGAGTAAGCCTATTCCTTGACTAGCAAGTAAATATTGCCCCACATCACCAACAGTGATTGCACCTTATAGGTAAGGATGGGCGGCGCTTCGCGCCGCCCATCCTTACCAAAATAAATACTTTCCTTTTTAGGACTACCAACTACTTTAATAGATCAGCATGAAAAGCAGAAAGTTTAATTAGGAATGGAAACGGACATGTGTGGAGAAAGGGTTACATGCACGAAGGGTCACAAGGAATCTTCTAATTCCTAATTTCAATTACTTTCTATCTCATTCTCTTGGCTCTACTCAGTTATATATTTGCTCGCTTATTTCTTCTTGTTCTTTTTCTCGTTGCCCTAATCAACTTAGTCTAAACTCCAGTAATAGAAAGACATCAGAGTAAAGTGGAAAATTCATGACAACTTCCAAATATGGGTAAGACCTCATAAGGGCTTAGGTAAGAAAAAGACTCCATCTATATGATCCTTGATTAGAAGCGATCGCTTGTGCGTGATACTTGATGGTGATCGCTAACATTAAAATTTTCAGCCAGCAGAAGCAATCACACCCTATATTTTCATGGATTTTTTATTGCGTTGTTTTTTATGTCTTAATACAAGTGGCTATAGCGATAACCATCAAATTAGGGCAAAATAACAAAATAACAAGGATGTGGTGCGACGGATTAAGGACAAACTCTTCTAAAAAAGAGTTTTTAATGCTCAACTAAAAGGGTAAGCTGACTGCTCTTTTCATTTCTGCTTTTGCCAATTCACTAAATTCTTCATGGCAGAAACAAGCTATAAGCACTGTGTAACTATGATCAAAACCGCAATTACGAAGATCGCACTAGTAGGGGCTTTCCCGCTAATGTGTAGCCTCGCTCCTGCTCTTGACACGATCGCCTTAGCCCAAAAGTTGCCAAATCCTACGAGTCGGGTTATCCCCCTAATTGCTCAGGGAGACCCCAATACACCGATTAAGTTAGTAGAACAGGCAAATTCTTTCAGGGAGCAAAATCAACTGGATCGGGCTTTAGCTTTGTATCGCCAAGCGATCGCGACGAGTCCCGAATTTGTACCCGCTTACTATGGCTTGGGGGTGACTTTACGTCAAAAAGGCGACATTCAAGGCGCGATCGATGCTCATCGCCAAGCAATTACAATCGATAAAAACTATACGCCTGCCTATTACGGACTAGGGATTGCGCTGTATCAGAAAGGGGATACGAATGGCGCGATCGAGGCATATAACCAATTTATTCAACTCAGTAAAGCGGATACCAATCTGGCTCCTGTATATTATAATTTGGGGCTTGCCCATGAGAGGCGCAATAATATTGAGGGGGCGATCGCTGCTTTTCGCAAAGCAATTGAATTTGATCCGAAATATGCCCTTGCCCATAACGGCTTAGGTACGGTGCTGCGACGGCAAGGCAATCGCCAAGAAGCGATCGCGGCTTATCGTCGTGCGATTGAGCTTGCCCCACAGTATGCAGTTGCCCATTTTGCGTTGGGGATTTCTCTATATGAAGAACGGGACTACATAGGCTCAATTGAATCCTATAAGCGAGTAATTGCGCTCGATCCTAATTTTCCGAATGTTTATTACAATCTCGGACTAACCTATAACCAATTAGGCGATCAGCAAAATACAATTTTGACTTTTCGCAAAGCGATCGAGCAAGATCCGCGTAATGCCGATATTTATGCCGCATTAGGTAGTGCACTGTTACGTGAGGATAATATTCCTGAGGCTGCCGAAGCCTTCAGACGTAGTACAGAAATTAATCCTAAGGTAGCAAGTAACTTTAATGGTTTAGGTTTAGCGCTCCGTCGCCAAGGTGATTTCGATGGCGCGATCGCTGCCTATGAGAAATCGATCGCTATTAACCCTAGTTATGCGGCTGCCTATAATAATCTTGGGCGTGTTCTATCTGATCAAAATCGTAATGTTGAGGCAGTTAACGCATTTCGTCGAGCGATCACCCTAGATCCTAGAAATGCAGTTGCCTATAGCAATCTGGGGAATCTCTTACGTGCTCAGGGAGATAGTGATGAAGCGATCAATGCTTTCCAAAAAACCATTGAGATTGGCAAAGAAGATCTTTGGGTGGACTACACCAGTTTAGGGCTTGCCTATGCCGATCGCGGTAGACTTGGTGACGCACAAAACGCCTATTTCAAAGCGCTATCTCTTAACCCTAAGTTTGCTAAGGCGCATTTTGGCTTAGGTGCTTTATATACCCTCAAAGGTGAGGTGAGTAACGCGATTCGCTCTTACCAAGAAGCGCTCAAGCTCTACGAAGAAAATCGTGATGCTGAGTGGATTAAACGCACAAGACAAGCAATCCAAGCCTTACAAGGAATTACATAAAAAAGAGACTGTGCTTTGCACAGTCTCTTTTTATATTTAGTGTCACTCAACTCGCTAAACTAACTTAAATGTCGTTTATGGAGTTTTGAATATAAGCATGGGATTTTTAGAAGGTCAGGTAGCGATCGTCACGGGTGCATCGAGAGGGATTGGACGGGCGATCGCCGTAGCACTCGCAGGTGAAGGTGCAAAGGTAATTGTGAACTACGCCAGTTCGGTCAGTGCTGCCGAAGAAGTAGTTGCGGAAATCAAGAGCAAAGGTGGTGAGGCGATCGCTCTCCATGCCGATGTGTCCCACGAGGCACAGGTTGATAGCTTGGTAAAATCAGCGATCGATACTTGGGGACGTGTGGATGTATTGGTCAATAATGCTGGCATTACTCGCGATACACTCCTGCTGCGAATGAAGCTAGAGGATTGGCAATCGGTGATCGACCTCAACCTGACGGGCGTATTCCTCGCTACTCGTGCTGTATCCAAAATTATGCTCAAGCAAAAGTCAGGACGGATTATTAATATTGCCTCCGTTGCAGGACAGATGGGTAATCCTGGTCAGGGTAATTACAGCGCGGCTAAAGCTGGCGTAATTGGCTTTACCAAAACCGTTGCCAAGGAAATGGCAAGTCGTGGCGTTACCGTCAATGCGGTTGCTCCCGGATTTATTGCTACTGATATGACCGCAGATTTAAAGAATACTGAAGAAATTCTTAAATTTATTCCCCTCGGTCGCTATGGTCAGCCTGAAGAAATTGCAGGGATGGTGAGATTTCTCGCTGCTGATCCTGCGGCAGCTTACATCACTGGTCAGGTATTTAATGTCGATGGTGGCATGGTCATGGCTTAGATTAGAGAAGGGTGCAAAAGCACCCTTCTCTAAATTTATGGAATTAAGAGGGATCTTATGCGTCGCACCTTGAAAATTTTGCTAATTGGCATATTGGGGATTTTGTGTATGGTAATTAGTCCCCATCTTGCGATCGCCTCTCAAGTCAGCACAACTACCAAACAAGCCTCGGTTGATTTTACGAAGCAACAGGCGATCGCAGTTAATGTCAGTCTCAGTAATGCCGCTAACGAATTAAAATTTACGCCCGATCGCTTTACTTTTAACGCAGGCAAGCGTTACAAACTCATCCTCAGTAATCCTAGCGGCATGAAACATTATTTCACTAGCAAAGATTTTGCTGATGCGGTCTGGACGCAAAATGTCGTGGCTGGCAATGTGGAAATTAAGGGCAATGTCCGCGAATTAGAACTAAAGCCTAATGCCACTGCTGAATGGACTTTTGTGCCAATTAAATCAGGAACCTATGAACTGCATTGTGCGATCGCTGGTCACACCGAAGCAGGAATGCGTGGCAGCATCACGATTCAGCCAAGCGTTTAGAATAGGGAACGAACTCGCGTTTGTTTCACTACAGGATTAAATCCTCATGCGTTCGATATTTGCAATTTTTCTTACTTTATTTTTATTTTTTCATCCCGCAGCGATCGCACCAGTACAGGCGCAACTGAATATTACCGAAGCAGAATCTAATCAACTGGATGACCTTGTTAAAAAAGCTTTTGCTGCCACGGATGCAGGTGAATTTCCCAAGGCTGAATGGTATTGGACGGATTTAATCAAACTCTATCCTAATAATGCCGCAGGTTGGAGCAATCGTGGAAACTCGAAAATGAGCCAAAATCGACCACAGGAAGCGCTCGAAGATTACAACAAATCCGTAGAGCTTGCACCAGATTTTCCCGATCCTTACCTCAATCGTGGGGCAGCTTTAGAAAGTTTGGGCAAATGGGAGGAGGCGATCGCCGATTATGATCGTGTGCTTAAGATCGATCCCCAAGATGCGGCTGCCTACAACAATCGTGGCAATGCTAAGGCTGGTTTAGGTAAATGGCAAGAGGCGATCGCTGATTATCAAAAAGCGATGCAGGTTAATTCGCGATTTAGTACTGCCTTTGGTAATAATGCGATCGCGTTGTACGAGGTCGGCGCTCAAACTGGCGATACCGATACCGCAATCAAGGCAATGAAAACGATCCTCCGCAAATATCCTAATTTCACCGATGTGCGGGCGGCTCTCACTGCGGCTCTCTGGGCTGATAAGAAACAGGGCGAAGCAGAAAGTAATTGGGTATCTGTAGAAAATCTTGATCCACGCTACCGAGATATTAATTGGGTTAAAAATATTCGTCGCTGGCCCCCATCCCTAGTTGATGCCCTCGAAAAATTTCTCACCTTAAAATAAAAAAAGCGGCACTTATGCCGCTTTTTTTATTTAATTAGTTGCAGGATTGGTTGCGGGAATCGAAAACTTAACTTCACGACGTTGTTGATTCTTAAAGTTAGAAACAGCATCATCTAACGATTCACTTTGGCTAGCCCGAAACTGTTCAGGAGATTTACCACCAGCGAGATTAATACTATTCATTAATTGCAATAAGTTGAGATTACTACCGCCAATATTCATTGAACCCTTTTCTTGCTGCTGTGCTTCCCGTAGAGTTTGCTCAGACAATGTGGTAGCGGTGTTGACTTGAGCGATCGCTCCAGCCGAAGCAAATATTGTGGCTGAGACTAAACTTGTCGCAACTACAGAAATGGTCTTACCAATCATCGTTTTAGCTCCTTGATAACATCTACCTACTAGTCTATATCAAATTTTTTGAGTAGCGTAGAACTCAACGGTGAAGTACGCCTAAATCTACGCAGCATGTGCTAAAGGAAAACGAATTTCGATTGATTCAAAGGGTACAGAAACCATCCCGTCTTCAGATCTTTCAATAAGTCCCAGTTCCCATAGACGTGACACATCAGTATGAACGTTTGAGTAGTTACGTTCGGCAGTTTTCGCAAGGGCATACATGCTACTAGAACCAATACGACTAAGTGTATCGAGTAAATCGAGGCGGGCTGGTGTCAACTCGGAAAATAAAGCGCGAGCTGACTCGAAACTCAGATGGTAGTCAGGCGATTGTCCTTGCTGAGAGTTAGCAATTTGCTGTTTAACAGCCCCGAAGATGGAGCCATTACGACTTAATTCAATAATTGCCTTCATAGGTTACTCCATTCGTTCACATCTTGCTCGAAATCGGCTAGAAGTTGTTCAAGTGTAGAGAAATTGTAGTCTTTCTCTTGATCTCCGTAATGGCGGTGGTCTCCTTTTCCACGCTCATTATCGTAACGAACTCGGCATATGCCAGAAGCACCATAGTAAAGTCGGTACTTGTATCTATGCTTAGATGGGAATATAGATTCAGGAACTTCCCAAATCACAACTTCGATTATCGAACCATCGTCGCGGACTTCTTTAGCTCTTGCAATCAAAATAGCTGCCATATATTGCATACTAGCAATATATGCGTGGAATGTCCACGAAACGAAAAATAACAGATGTTTATTGATTTGGGTATAAATTAGATTGAATAATCTAACGAGAAAGACTTGGTGTCCTTGGGTTCAATATAAACTTTTTGCTGCGGTTGTAAATCTAACTCATTAAAACGTTCACGGGTGAGGTGAGCAGTTAATACCTGTCCATCATCTAGCACTAGCTCAGCTTGAACTTCCCAACCAAGGTTAATGATTCTATTAATCCTTGCTGCTACAGAAGTAGTAGTTGCCTCAAGTTCAATCAAAATATCACGAGGACGAATATATAGATCGCCTTTCCCATTTTGTTCGTGAGTTGGCTGGAATTTGCTAACTTGCTCGCTTTTAACTGGCAGTACATTCACTGGACCGATAAAGCTCATCACAAAAGGCGTAGCAGGATTATCATAAACTTCCGCAGGTGTGCCAATCTGCTCAATTTTACCTTGATTCATCACCACGATTTGGTCAGATACTTCCATCGCTTCTTCTTGGTCGTGGGTCACAAATACACTGGTGACATGGACTTCATCATGGAGACGGCGTAGCCATGCACGCAATTCTTTACGGACTTTAGCATCTAGCGCTCCAAACGGCTCATCAAGTAGCAATACGCTAGGTTGTACAGCAAGGGCGCGGGCAAGGGAGACTCTTTGGCGTTGTCCACCCGATAGTTGTGAGGGATAGCGGTTGCCAAGTCCTTTGAGTTGAATGAGTTCGAGTAGCTCCTCTACACGATCGGCTATTTTCGCCTTAGGCATTTTGCGGACTTCTAATCCGAAGCCAATATTTTGGCGAATGGTCATGTGCTTGAACAACGCATAATGCTGAAACACAAAACCAATATTGCGATCGCGGACATCTTGATCGGTTGCGTCTTTACCTGTAAGGAAAATTTTGCCACTATCGGGAGATTCTAAGCCTGCAATTACTCGTAATAATGTGGATTTACCAGAACCAGAGGGACCTAACAGCGCAACTAGAGATCCAGTTTTGACCTCAAGGTTAATATTATCGAGAGCTACATAATCGCCAAATTTTTTATTTACATTTTCTACAACAATACCCACGCTGCTCTTGCCTCAAAAGTATCTGGGAATAATCAACGGTATCGCGCCCAATAAACTACTAATAGCTCGCGATGATACCGTTGATTATATACCATATTATGGATGAGTTGCCACAGCCCTTGCGTCTGCTTAGGATGTTTGTTTTGCTAAGGCTTTCTCATGCTGTCCTCGAAGTTGTCCACAAGCGGCATCGGCTTCTAAGCCTCTAGTACGGCGTACACTTACAGCGATTTTGGCATCTTCTAAAGTTTGCACAAAGGTTTGAATTGCTCTCTCGCTAGGACGTTGGTAATCCGCATCGTTAACGGGGTTGTAGGGAATCAAATTGACATGACTTTGGAACCCGCGAATTAAGTGAGCAAGTTCCTGTGCATTTGCCGCAGAGTCATTCACTCCCGCTAGCAAGGTATATTCAAAACTAATCCTTCGACCAGTGATTTCCACATAGGCACGGCAATCATCCATGAGTGCTTCTAACGGATAGCGATCGGCAGAAGGAATTACTTGAGCACGAATATTTTGATTGGGAGCATGGAGGCTGACTGCGAGAGTAACTTGGAGATGTTCCTTCGCGAATCTAGGAATTTGATTAGGAATACCAACAGTGGAAACAGTGATATTGCGTTGACCGATGCCAATATCTTTATTGATGACATGAATTGCCCCGACGAGATTCTCAAAATTGAGCAATGGCTCGCCCATGCCCATGAAGACAATATTGCTGACACGTTGCTGCATGACTTCTTGGACAGTTAGCACTTGATCGATGATTTCATGCTTTGCTAAGTTACGCCGAAATCCCCCTTTGCCTGTGGCACAAAAATCACAAGCCATCGGACAACCTACTTGAGTGGATACACAAACCGTCAAACGCTTACTGGTGGGAATACCAACGGTTTCCACGATTTCACCATCAGCTAGTTGTAGTAGAAATTTCTCAGTGCCGTCACGACTTTGCTTATGGAGATGAATCTGCGATCGCCCCATCTCAACCGTCGGATGAGTCGCAAATTGCTCACGCCATGCCTTAGGAAAAACTGTAATGTCTTCTAAATTTCTTGCCCCTTTCGTATATATCCATTCATAAAGCTGCTTACCACGGTAGCGAGGCTGTCCTTGTGCTTCGACCCATTCTGTTAGTTCAGAGAGCGATCGCCCCAACAGAGGTAGGGCTTTAGTCGAAGGGTTTGGCAAGGTATTGGCAGTCATGGTGGCGTAGGCAAATGGGCGAATATCTTAAGTTTACTCAAAAATTAGAATGAACGCTTGATCTAAGGCTTTACACCAAAAAATTTATTTCTTGGTAAATTGGAATTGATACAAGTAGGATGTGGTGAAAGAACTTTATGAAACGCCGTCAGCTTTTATTCGCAATAGGTGGGGCATTGATTGGAGTTCCTGTAATTGGGGCTTTGATTTATGATGCGATCGCTAAATCGAAAAACCAAACCACATATGAGCCAGCCGCCGCTCAATCTCCTACATCGGTTGCTTCCAATAACCTTGCTGACGCAAATAATGAAATCAGCCTTGAAACCACGGAGGAGCCATTACTCCGTTTTGCGGCGATCGCGGATAACGGATTTGGTAGCCCCGATCAATTTGCTGTGGCTAAGGCTATGTGGGAAACCTATCAGCAAAAGCCCTATGCCTTTGTCTTGATGGCAGGCGATAATATTTACTCCTATGGTGAAATTAAATTAGCTAAAGCATATTTTGAAGAACCCTATGCACCATTGCTCAAGGAGAATGTGAAATTCTATGCAGTGCTGGGCAACCACGACATTATCAAATCTAATAATGGTCTCGACCAGATTAATTACAAACCTTTTAACATGAGCGATCGCTACTATTCCTTTACTCAAGGTGATGTCAAAGAAGGAACCGTAGAATTTTTTGCCCTTGATACGAATAGTAATGCTGCTTGGGAAGCGCAACTGACATGGCTCGATCAGCAACTAGCTAAAAGTACTGCCCCTTGGAAAATTGTCTATGGACATCATCCCCTCTATTCGTCGGGTAGACATGGCAGTAATCCCGAATTAGCCGCCAAACTCGCACCAATTTTTGCTAAGCATAAAGTGCATTTATATCTCTGCGGACATGATCATGGTTATGAAAGGTTTAATGCGATCAATGGCACTACCTATATCGTCAATGGCGGCGGCGGTGCACCACTATACAAATTTGGGCGATCGCCACAAACTGCTTTTGTGAGTTCGCAGTTTAGCTTCATGACTTTTGATGTCTATCAAGATAAGATCATCACCAAAGCGATCGCTACCGATGGCAAAGTATTTGATCGTTCTATCATCACCAAAACCATCGCCTAAAATCTAGCATTAAGGATGGACGGCGCTTCGCGCCGTCCATCCTTAATGCCATCTTGCCCCTCAATTTAACTAAACCTATTCACTTCTATGAGCTTATACTTATACGCGATTTTGCAAGCTGAAAATCTAGATTTGATTAAACATCTAGATCTTAAGGGTATGAATGCTCAACCTGTCCAGTTTCATGCGATTCCCCCCTTTGCGATCGTTTATAGTGAATCTCAACAGGATCGTTACCTTGCTAGTCGGGCAAATCTCCTCGCCCATGAAACCGTTTTAGAAGTCTTAATGAAAGCGATCGATCCACACAAAGCTGTGCCTTTGCCTTTACAGTTTGGACTAGTGGTGGAAGATTGGGAAGAAGTCCAGAATGATCTATTAATCCCCTACGCAGAGCAACTTAAGGGATTAATCAATAACTTGATTAGTAAGCGCGAAGTCAGTGTCAAACTATTTTGGAATCAAACTGAAGAATTAAATCTTGCTGTTGCTGAGAATGATGGATTACGCCAAAGACGCGAAGCTCTCATTGGTAAGATTTTGAGTATGGATGAGGCGATCGCGATCGGGCAAGAACTAGAAGCTGCGATCGAAAACCGCCAGCAAATCATTGTGGATGCTTTTCTGAATACCCTCAAGCCTCTATCCCATGAATATGTTGAAGGTGAATTGATGACTGAGAATATGATTTATAACGGTTCATTTCTGATTGATTGGGATCGAGAGCCTGAATTTGCATCGGCTGTAGAGAATCTAGACAAACAATTTGAAAATCGCCTCAGAATCCGCTACAACGACTTCACTGCTCCCTATAATTTTGTCAAGGTTGATCGAGATTAAGTATTAAATAGGCAGAAGATGAGCGGCGCTTTGCGCCGCTCATCTTCTGCCGTATAAGTTATTTGAGTAGGATGTTTATGGTTGAAAAAGCAAAAGAACAAAATAATCTATCTCACTCAATTCCAATTGTATTTGTCCATAAAGGGGATAGTTGGTATCTGCCCTATGTGCTGCGACAAGCTTTAGCAGTTAACCACAATTCTGATGTCGCTCTACTCAGTAATGAAACTCATAACTCAGAGATTGATGGCGTAGAAGTATGTCCCATCGATGATTTACAGACTGAGCTAGTTCAAGAGTTTTATCAAAACTATCAACATATTTCTACGAACTCGCAAGATTATGAAATATTTTGCTGGCTGAGATGGTTTTATCTACTTGCCTATATGGAAAGTAAAGGAATTTCGCAAGCATTTTATCTTGACTCCGATGTACTAATTTTTACCTCGCCAGAACGGATACTCAGCCTGCATCCTGAAATTGCCGATAACTGCGCTTTTTTAATTCCACAGCAGTCCCATGATTCATATTATTGGTGTGCAGGTGGTCATATCTCCTATTGGACACAGGAAACATTACGCAAATTTTGCCAATTTACAATTGATACTTTTCATAAACAAGATTTACTGAATATGTATTATCAAAAGTGGAATTGGCACATTCACCATAAAGTTGCTGGGGGCATCTGTGATATGACAACTTTATATCTGTTTAGCCGCGAATATAGTCATCGTGTCATCAATCTATTAGTCAGTAACCGCGAAGGGAATTTTGATATGAATTTTAATTCACGGTCTAATTTTTTAGAGGATGAATATGAAATGCAACATAACCACAAAAAGGTGATCTTACAAAATAATCAATTATTAGGAATCTCTAAGGATAAAGCTCCTATACCTTTTCATAATATTCATTTTCAAGGATGGACAAAGCAATTTATCCCTAACTATTATCAAGGGCAATCCTTTAAAGAGAAAATAAAACATTACTTAGATAGAATATTTTATAAATTACAAATTCCTGTAAAAACTAAACTCAAACCTGCTTTCGTAAGAATGCAATTATTCCTCAAAAATCTGTTCAAATAACTGAATATAGCATTTCCCATTCTAGGGGGCACTTCCCCCCGAAAGAGGGAAAACAAATCTCTGTAACTCGCTTAATTGAAAAGTGCTATAGCAATCCTAAATGTTTTGTGGAGGCGGCGCAACCCGAAGGGGTGATCCTCCACAAACCCAAAAATCTACAAATGATTTAGGACTGCTATATATGCGTTCTTGTTATTTTTAGAGATGAATCATTAATTTTGCAATTGAAAGGGATTATATTTCCCGCCCAATCCCTCGACAATTGTTTTTGTATTAGCAATCAGCATCCTAGTATAGGTTTCTGCTTCACTACCCTTTGCACCTAGTCCGTCAGCATAAATTTCGCGATCGCTAACCTTGACATTTGCTTCCCTCGCAACAGCATTAATCAACTTGGGATTGATTGATACTTCGGCAAAAATCGTGGGAACCTGACTGGTTTTAATTACATCAACAAGTTCTTTAACTCTGGTTGGTGTAGGTTGCTCCTCAGTACTAATACCATTCAAAGCGCCTTCAATGGGAATTCCATAAGCTTTTGCATAATAACCGAGGGCATCGTGAGTAGTGACTAGTTTGCGTGAACTTTCAGGAATTGTCACAATTTGTGCCTTAATCCAAGTATCAATTTGTCCTAATTCATTAACTAGTTTAGTGGTGTTTTTATTGTAGGTATCTGCTTGATCAGGACGGAGAGTGATTAAATTTTTGTTGATTGCTTGAGCAATTTTAATTCCATTTTGAGCATTGTTCCACACATGGGGGTCAGCTTCCTTTGCAGATTTAGCAGATTTTTGATCTTCCTTATGATCATGGTCATGTCCTTCAGTGGACATTAGAGGCGTTGGTATAGCAATCTCATTCACCGCAATTTTGGGTGCAGTATTGGAACTTGCTTGAATCAGTTTGATTAGGTTTGGCTCAAAGCCATAACCACCATAAAGAACTAACTTCGCAGAGTCGATCGCTTTACGGTCTTCAGGTTTTGGTTGATAAAGGTGTGGGTCAGTACCAGCTTCAATGAGACATTTGAGATTTATCGTCTCCCCCGCGATTTGCTTAGCTATGTCGCAGATCACGGAATTAGTCGCTACAACTAGGGGCAAACTTTCATTTTTTGCAGTGGTAGTGGTGGTACTAGGACTGCTGACAGTTGGACTTGTATTGATGGTGCAAGCATTGATGCTGGTAGCGATCGCTATTAATAAAGGTGCGATCGCCTTAAGCCTTAATCCAGTTTTACTTGATCTTGAGGCTAATTTTAAGGGCGCTTTGGCAAACATGGGCGTACCATAAAAATGATAATCATTATCATAATACTTTTGCAGCAATTAAAGTGTGCTGCCGCGATAAATTAACGCGAGTTCAGGATAATTTGAAACGGTCTTTGATAGAGGGGGGTGCTACGCACCCCCCTCTATCAAAGTAAAAGCCTTGCTATGCAAGGCTTTTACTTTTGGTCTTTTAAAATTTGCTAGCTTAAACCAAACTGATGTTAGCTACCTATAAGGTGCTTATATATTCAGCGATCGCTTCTGGATAAATGATATGTTCCTGAACTTGGATACGTTTTTGTAAATCTGCGAGAGAGTCTTCAGGTAGTACAGGAACTGCCGCTTGTTTGATGATTTTGCCACTATCGACTTCGAGGCTTAGCAAATGCACCGTACAGCCCGTTATTTTCACCCCATAGTTAAAAGCTTGCTCGATCGAATGAATACCTTTGAAACTCGGTAACAAACTGGGATGAATATTGAGAATTCGTTCGGGAAAGGCATCGATTAAAATTTGGGTGACGATTCGCATCCAGCCTGCCATGATTACTAGCTCGACATGGTACTGCTTGAGAATATCGATGATCGCCAGATCGAGAGCTTTGCGAGATTTGTAATCGCGATGATTGACTAGAATCGCAGGAATACCAAACTTTTCTGCACGTTGACGCGCAAAAGCATCAGGTTCGTTATAGATCACGACAGCAATTTTAGCTTGCAGCTTTCCATCATGGATGGCTTGCGCGATCGCTTCCAAATTACTGCCACTTCCTGAAGCTAATACGGCTAACACCTTTACGCTCACAAATCTTCGATGCCTCTAAAACAAATCCACACAAAAAACGCAGACACAAGTTTATACCAATTCATGAAAGTGTGGTCACACTTTCATGAATTAAAAACCAAACCTATAGCAGTCCTAAATCATTTGTAGGTTTTGGGGTTTGTGGAAGCGCACCCCTTCGGGGTGCGCTTCCACAAACCATTTAGGATTGCTATTCGCTTTGGTACTATATAGGAGCAGTGCTTCGTTGTGAGCCGCCACTATAACGCTTTGATCTTGCCATGACTACCCTATCGGAAATGCCAATTTCTACACAGAAATTAGGCGATCGCCATCCTACCTATCCCATCAGCATTGCGCCCATGATGGATCGCACCGATCGCCATTATCGATATTTCATGCGCCAGATTACGCGACGAACTTTGCTCTATACGGAAATGGTGACGAGTGCCGCAATTAAGCATGGCGATAAGGACTATCTCTTAGGCTTCTCGCCTGCGGAAAATCCCCTTGCATTGCAGGTGGGCGGCGACAATCCTCAAGACCTCGCTGAATGTGCGCGGATTGCCGCAGCGATGGGCTATGACGAAATTAATTTGAATGTGGGATGCCCAAGCGATCGCGTCCAAAGTGGACATTTTGGCGCTTGCTTAATGAAAAATCCCAACTTAGTCGCGAAATGTATTGAGGCAATGGTTGCGGCGACGCAGATTCCTGTATCGGTCAAACATCGGATTGGGGTTGATGATTTAGATAGCTATGAGGATATGCAAAATTTTGTACGCATTCTCTCAGAAGCTGGTTGTCAGCGTTTCTCAGTTCATGCGCGAAAGGCATGGTTACAGGGGCTTAGCCCCAAGGATAATCGAGAAATTCCACCTTTGCGTTATGCCGATGTGCATCGATTAAAGCAAGAATTTCCACATTTATTTATTGAAATTAATGGTGGATTTACGACCCTAGATCAAGCCCATGAGCAGTTGCAGTACGTTGATGCGGTGATGATTGGTCGCGCTGCCTATGACAATCCTTATCTCTTTGCAACTAGCGATCGCGAGTTCTTTGATGATGAGTCACCGATTCGTAATCGATTGGAAGTTGCTGAGGCAATGATTCCCTATATCGATGCATGGACTGGTAGGGGATTGAAGTTAAATAAAATCACGCGCCATATGTTGCAACTGTTTCATGGTCAAGCTGGTAGCCGCTTTTGGAAACGCATTCTCACCGATAAATCCTGCATTGTTGGAGCAGGTTCGGAGGTAATCCGCGAGGCAATTAGAGCAGTTACGGATTTAGATTCATCCTCCCGCTACGCGGGAGGATGAATCTATGCTTAAAATCCATTGCCAATCAGAATAAAGGCTGACCAATAATAGGGATGTTTGAATTCAGATTTGGGATTGCGAATCAAAGATAGTTGCGCTTGACGCAAGCTCTCCACTTTAGAAAACTGCTCCTTTTGTAATTCCCCATAAAAAATATCCATCAGGGCTTGAGTACCGCCATCGGAGACAGTCCACAATGATGCGATCGCGGCTTTTGCCCCCGTTCTTTGCATTTGATACCCAAAGCCCAAAATCTCTTCGCCGCCGCCCACTACGCCGCCTAGAGCCGTTTGGCAAGCGCTTAATACCACTAAATCCACCGCAGGCATTTTCAGATTTTGGATTTCGCGGAGACTGAGGCGATCGCCATTGCCGAGGAGAATAAAGGATTCTTCGGGTTTGCCACTGACAAATGCTGCATGGGTAGCGAGATGGATAATGTTGTAATTGCGTTTGGGTTCGATGATTTCATTGCGTTGAAACGATGAGTTAAATAACTTGGTCGTATTAGGAATAATTGCGCCTAAATTTTCAACTTCCTTACCCGCAAAGGGTAAGCCTGTGAATGCAAATTTTTGTTCGCCGACATTAAACTCATACTTGCCTTGACTAAAGGCAGCCGCAATTACATTGGGCTTGAAGGCAGTTTGCGAACCGAGGCGGAATAAATTAATTGCCGTGATGTGATTAATAGCATAATTCTCAATCAACCATTGCTTGCCATCGTAGAGAGCGGCTAGAGGAATATAGCGCAACTGTCCATCGGGGGCATAGATAATGGTTTGGATTTGATGTTTTTGCAGATCTGCGGCAATCGGCTTAATCATCCATTCATAAAGTTTCTTGCCTGAATCTTGAACGTCAAAGGAATTGGCATCTTGGAGGTCATTGCGAAAAGTAGCGATCGCACTTTGCAAATCAGTTTGACTAATTTTGATTGTGCGATGGATGGGGGGAGTATCGGGAATAAATAGAACGAGTTCGAGGCGATCACCTAAAATCAAGGGATAAAATAAGGCTGTCCTTTGGGGAAACTGGGCGGTTTGGATGAGGCTTTTTAAACGCTCTTGGAGACTGAGATAAGCCTTAAGTTTGAGGTTGTCTGCGATCGCATTTTGTTGCAGATTTTTCTCGATGGTCTGCACATTATTGCTATCAAATAAACTGACCAATTTTTGATTAGCCTCTAGTTGGATTTTGCTGATTTCCGCAATTCTTGCTTGTTGGGTGTCATTGGGATTGGGCAGCTTACGCAGTGAGTCCAATTCATTATTAAAACTATTGGCTTGGGATTCAACTTCAGAAATTAGTTTAGATAGAGTCTGTTCCTGTGGCAATAGTTCGATTCCCTGAGCGGTGATGTCATTGCCCTTAACATCTTGGAGATAGTCTTGCAATTCTTGGACTTTAAGCAGATCTAGTACCTGTAAGGCTTCCATGACTCGACCTTGTTCTAACAGCATACTTGCTAGACCTCGATAGATGTCAGACACGGACTGTTTAAATGCGTTCTGATCTTCACGGGAGAGACTCCGAATATCTTTACGAATTGACTCACGGACATTTACCGACAGCTTATAGAAATAAATGGCAAATTCCATGCGTCCCTGCTCTGCCATTAAACCACCCATATTCCCAAGGGCAATACTTTCACCACGCCGATTTCCTGTTTGGCGATCCAATTGTAAGGATTGCTGATAGGTGGCGAAGGCTTGGTTGGGCTTGCCTTGGTATTTGGAAACTAGACCAATATTATTGAGAATTGTGGCTTCAGTGACGCGATCGCCGACTTTTCTGACCACTACTAGAGCTTTTTGGAGGAAATCCATCGCTTCGGCATACTTTTTTTGATCGATAGCGATCGAAGCAAGGTTATTGAGGGTGACAGACTGGGAGCCGAGATCGCCTGTATCTAAGGCTAATTGAAAAGCTTGGAAGTATGATTCTAAGGCTTTGTCAATTTCCTTGAGGCGGCGATAGGCGAGACCGATATTACTGAGAATTGATGATTGAGCGCGTAGATCTTTTCTTTGCTTGGCGATCGCCAATGACCGACGTAAAAAATCTAGTGCTTTGTTGGGTTGAGCTAAGTTGTTATAGAGTAGTCCAATACTATTGAGAGTCCTGCCTTCATTGGAACGATCGCCAATTTCTTGATTAATTGCTAAGGCTTGTTGATAGAACTGGAGCGCCTTGGCATAGTCGCTGAGCTTTCGATAGACTGCCCCGACATTGCGGAGAGTATTCCCTTCCTCCTTACGATTTCCTTGTTCTCGCCAAATATTTAGAGCCTGTTCATAAAAGGCTAAAGCCTCCTTCGGTTGCCCAAGTGTATCGTAGGCATAGCCAAGATTATTCAAAGTTACCCCTTCACCCCAAGGATCGCGAATGGATTTACGCGCAGTTCTTGCCTGTTCATAAAAGGCGATCGCACTGCGAAAGTCTCCAAGTTTTTCGTAGGTTTTGCCAATATTATTGAGTATTCTTCCTAATTGTTTGAGATCCCCCAGTTGCTTAAAAGGTGTTAGGCTTTGCTGGCGATAGTTCAGGGATTCGGAATATTTCTCTAAATCACTATAAATATCACCAACTGTTTTCAGTGTAAGTGCTTCCCAATAGGTTCGCCCCATAGCTTTAAATACAGGTAACGCTTCGAGAAATTTAGCGATCGCCTGTTGTTTCTTCTCATTATCCCCATCACTAATTTTTGTCGCTTCCATAAAAGCAACTTCCGCCACAATATATTTACGATCCGCATCGGTGGCAGTGCGTAAGTCCTCAATCGTAAAGCTAAATTTCCCCGATGATTTCGGATCTAAAGTCTTGATAACTAGTTTATATTCCCCTGAAACCTTCGCGATCGCGGAGATCACCTCTGTACCTTCATCTTCATTAGGACTATCGGAAGTAGCGATGTCTTTCCCATCTGGGCTGAGTAGCGTCACTACTAGATCAATTCCCTGCTGTTGTACCAGAATCCTCACAAACTGCCCAGACTGCAAAGTGATCGGAAAACTACGGGACTCCCCATTTTGAATTGTTTGAGTTGTTGCTGTTTGGGCGATCGTTGGTGATGCCGCAATCATTACCGACGGCAAAAGGCAAGTAGTCGTAATCATGGAGACTGCAAGAAAGTTGTGTAAGTAATTTCTCTTGCTGTTAAGGGACTTGGCTCTAGATTGCTGACTCATGGCAACTGCTACCCTGTAATGATGACAATGTTTTCATTATCGCGTATCGAAGATACTTTCATTTTTATAACGCCAGTTCGGGTTAAGTTGGCAAATTTAAAAAAAACAAAAGTAAAAGCCTTGCTAAGCAAGGCTTTTACTTTTGTTTTTTGAGAGAGGGGTTGCGTAGCAACCCCTCTCTCAAAAAACGTTTCAAATTATCCCGAAATAAAACCCCAATAAGTAAAGGCGTTACTTCGTAACGCCTTTACTTATTGGGGTTTTGCTATATAGCGCTTTTAAAAACATAGAGATATTTCCACGCCTTCGAGAGCATCTCTATGTTTTAGAAACGATCAACTAATTTATACTTAGCATCATGATTCGGGTTTGCGCCTTCTCCACAGGTGCGCGGAGTTGGCAAAATTTTGGTGGGATTAGCAATCCCTTGTGGGTCAAATGCCTCACGCACCCATTGCATCGTTTCTAAGTCTGACTCGCTAAACATCTCTGGCATATAGCATTTCTTATCCGCACCGATGCCATGTTCGCCCGAAATGCTGCCACCTACGCGCACACAGAGTTTGAGGATCTCACCGCCTAGTTTTTCTACGGTTTCTAAAGCACCAGCTTCGGCATTGTTATACAAAATTAATGGGTGGAGGTTCCCATCTCCTGCATGGAAGACATTGGCAACGTAATAGCCATATTCTTCACTCAGTCTGGCAATCTCTTGTAACACATAGGTCAACTTGGTGCGAGGAATCACACCATCCTGCACATAGTAGTCAGGACTGAGACGACCCATCGCCGCAAAGGCTGCCTTTCTACCCTTCCAAAGTCTGAGCCTTTGTTCAGGATCGCTAGCCGTAGTCACATTTCTAGCTCCATTTTGATAACAAATGGCTTCGACTCGTTTTGCATTTTCAGCAACTTCACTCTCTAAGCCATCAATCTCAATTAAGAGAATGGATGCTGCATCACGGGGATAGCAATTGGTGGCAACCGTATCCTCTACGGCATTGATACTCATGTTGTCCATGATTTCCATGCCCCCCGGAATGATGCCAGCACTGATCACGTCAGACACAGTTGAGCCTGCGGCTTCTACAGTGGTGAAGTCTGCTAAGAGAACTTGGATGGATTCCGCCGATTTGAGAATCTTTAGAGTAACTTCGGTGGTAATGCCAAGGGTTCCTTCAGAACCAACGAAAAGCCCTGTGAGATCATAGCCCGGACTTTCGGGAATTTTGCTGCCGATATCTTTAATTGAGCCATCGGGTAATACTATTTTTGCCCCCAGCACATGATTGGTGGTCACCCCATATTTCAAGCAATGTACGCCCCCTGAGTTTTCGGCGACATTACCACCGATAGAGCAGATGATTTGGCTAGAAGGATCGGGCGCATAGTAGAATCCTGCACCACTGACAGCTTGCGTCACCCAGTTATTGATTACCCCCGGTTGCACGACGACGCGCTGATTTTCGAGATCGACCTCTAAGATCTTCCGCATCCGTGAGGTAATAATCAGTACTGATTCAGGTAAGGGTAACGCGCCCCCTGATAGCCCTGTACCCGAACCCCGCGCCACAAAGGGAAGCTTGTAGCGATCGCATATTTTTACAACTGCTGCTACTTCCTCGGTAGTATTCGGCAAAACAGCGATCGCAGGTTGTTGTTTGTAGCTGGTCAGTCCGTCACATTCATAGGCGAGTAACTCCTCGCGAGTACGGACAACATAGCGATCGCCTACAATCTCAATAAAGGCGTTAGCGATCGCTTGCCAATCAATAGGTTGTGATGATGCGGTTTGAGGAATAGTAGCGATCGCGGTCATGCTTTTCTATCAAAACGAGGACTATGCCCATCTTATCGCAATCTGGTTTAGCCAGTTAGTTAGGCTTTGTAAGCGAAAACCTTGGCAAATAATCATTCGATAGCCATCTGCGACATAGATTTAGAGTATTTTGCCATTCCTCTACGGACAAGCTTTCTTGTGATGAATGCTCGTGACGGTATCCAATACTGAGATTAACTCCAGTAATGTCTCGGCATAATGTCACAATATCCGTAAAAGAAAAACGATCTGGCTCTGTATATCCCGTTACCCGAAGTAAATAGTTACGAAATGCATCTGTGCCAACAGAGTAGCACTTAAAATCTTTGCCATGACGACGATCCAACTGAACCATAAACTGATGTTCTCTATTTATTTCTTGAGCAATGTCAGCATTTGTTGGATCGTCCATTAGCCAATTACTTCCTATCCCTCCTACTTCCTCGCCATCTGTGATAAGTAATGAGTGCCCTAAATCTTTAAGTAACCACAGCATGGCACATCCAGCCCGATCATCTGCACCAATTCCACAGATGGTACTGGAAGATCTAAATATTCCATTGCTAAAAACTAATTCATGTCTAGTATCCTCATCCCTGCCTGTCAAGCTATCCCAGACCGTATCGGCATGAGCCACCAATACAACTTTATTTTGGCGTTTCCCTCTAATATAAAGGAATCGTTTAGGTCGTTCTCCACGAAAAATAATCTCTCTATTTGGTAGATTCGAGAAATACTGAAAGATAGGATCTGAGTTTCCTAATGGAACTGCTAAAAATCGCTTGAGAACATCAATTTCGTTCATGACTTTTGTAATATATAACTATGCTGATTTAAAACATTTAGCTCATGATTTGGCGTTGTTGCATAAAAAGGGGAAGAGAAGGTAAATTAGATAAAAATCAGGAGATGGAGTCCCAGCAAATGACACAGAAACATGAGATCCGCAACTGGACAGAGTATAACGCAGGGCTAAAACAAAGAGGAAGCCTGACTTTTTGGATGAGCGAAGAAGTAATTGAAGGATGGTTAAATCAAACATTAAGTGGCAAACGGGGAGCTTCCAAAGATTACAGTGATATAGCAATAGCGACATTTATCACGGTCAAAGCGGTATATCAGCAAGCAGGAAGACAAACGCAAGGACTGTTAGAGTCAATATTTGCCTTGATGGGAATAGATTTACCAGTACCAGACCACAGCACCGTGTCAAGACGGACAGCAAGTTTAAGTGTGACCTTACCAGTAATCCCGAAACAGGGAGCAGTGCATGTAGTAGTTGATTCGACAGGGATCAAAGTATACGGCGAAGGGGAATGGAAAACACGGCAGCATGGAATTAGTAAGAGACGGACATGGCGCAAATTACACCTAGGAGCCGATGAATCAACAGGAGAAATACTGGCTGCGGTCGTCACCACGAATGATTGCCACGATGGAGAAGTACTCGCCGATATTCTCGATGCGATTGATGCTGAAATTGCTCAAGTTTCCGCAGATGGAGCTTATGACCATCGTCATTGTTATGACGAGATTGCCCAACATGGTGCTAAAGCCGTGATTCCTCCGCGCAAAGATGCCAAAATCTGGCAGCATGGCAATACCAATGCTCCACCACATCCGCGTGACCAAAATCTCCGTTATATCCGTAAACATGGGCGTAAAAAATGGAAACGTGACTCAGGTTATCATCGGCGCTCTTTGGCAGAAACTACGATGTTTCGTTTCAAAAAAATCTTTGGTGCTACTTTATGTTCTCGTAAATTTGACAATCAGGCGGTTGAGTTGTTCATCAAATGTGCTGCTCTTAATCGCATGATTCAACTGGCTAAACCTCTCTCCTCTCCTGTTGTTCGTTAATTTTCTAAGATCCTCCATCTTTTGGCTTCTTTTTATTCATGCAACAAAGCCTCATGATTTTGTAATATAACTAGATCGTTTTAAACTATGCAGTTTTATCGCAGGTCAGAGCACTTTTTTAGTAAAAGTCCCAAGTAGTTAGGCATAAGTAAACCTAAAATTCAAATTACTGTTTCGCACGTACAGCATGAAACAGTAATTTGGGTTGGATTTATAACACATCGTTCTTCCCTCTGGTTCTTATTTGAATTGACTATAGATAGAGCAAAGCACAGGTGTATTTCTCTGCCAAAGAATAAGAAATACACCTGTGCTTCACTTGCTTGAAAAGAGTTATAATCTCGCTCAAGTATTTATTCAGCTACAGATCTAAAAATTTATAAATCTGCATGAATTCTGCATAAATAATTTAGGCAATTTAGGCAAAAGTATGACTAATAATGAGTCCGTTCTTGCTGGACGATATGAGATTATTAGCCCACTAGGTGGTGGTGGTTTTGGTCAGACTTTTTTGGCAAAGGATAATCAACTACCAGATTTCCCTCTTTGTGTGGTGAAGCAACTTAAACCGAAATTTGCTAGCCCACAGGATTTAGAAATTGCGAAACGCCTATTTGACCGAGAAGCCAAGACTCTACATTATTTAGGAAACCACGATCAAATCCCTCGTTTATTTGCTCACCTTGAACAGAATGGTGAGTTCTATTTAGTCCAAGAGCTTGTGGATGGGCACACACTCGATCACGAAATAATAGACGAACAGCCTTGGAGTCAAGATGAAGTTTTGATCTTTCTGCAAGATATTTTGCAAGTTCTTGCATTTGTACATCGATCGCAAGTAATTCATCGCGATATTAAACCTGCTAATTTAATGCGCCGAAACAGCGATCGCAAAATTATTCTGATTGACTTTGGCGCTGTAAAAGCATTAGGTACAAAAACAACACCCCAAGGCAGCGATGCTCAGACAACTAGTCAAACTTTGGTAATTGGCTCCCTCGGATATATGCCCTGTGAACAAATTGCAGGGCATCCTCAATTTAGTAGTGATATCTATGCCGTAGGAATGGTTTGTATCCAAGCATTGACGGGAATTAAGGACTGTCTCAAAATCCCTAAAGATAGAGACACAAATGAACTCGTCTGGCAAAATTTAGTAGATTCCATTAGCCCCAAACTAATTTCTCTATTAGATAAAATGGTGCGCTATGACTATCGTCAGCGTTATGAAGATGGAGCGTCGGCTCTAGATGCCCTATCAAATTTGTTGAGTAATAGCAACAAAACTACGATTTTGCGAAATAGCGATCTCCAGCACCATTTAGAAGAACCAGATGGACAGGTAGCAACTAATTCGATTTTTTATGTTAATCGTCCTCCTGTCGAGCAGGACTGTTATGAGGCAATTGAGAAGAATGGAGCACTAATCCGTATTAAGGCTCCAAGACAGATGGGGAAATCGTCGTTGATGTGTAAAATCTTGCATTATGCCAACCAAAAGGGATGTCAAGCTGTTTCTCTCAACTTTCAAAGTGCAGATAGCTCGGTATTTGCTGATCTCGATAAGTTTTTGCGTTGGTTCTGTGCAAATGTGGGAAGGCAACTCAAGCTAAAAACAAAGATTAGTGATTCTTGGGATGATATTTTTGGCAGTAAAGATAATTGTACAGCTTATTTTGAGGATTTTGTACTACCAAATATTGATGGAGCTTTGGCATTATCTCTCGATGAGGTCGATCTAATCTTTCAATATCGCGTGATCGCTGAGGACTTCTTTGGCTTGCTTAGAGCTTGGCACGAAGCTGCTAAAAGTGATGATCTATGGAAGCGTTTACGCCTAATTGTTGTGCATTCTCAGGAAGTTTATATTCCTCTCAATATCAATCAATCACCATTTAATGTAGGATTGCCGATCGAGTTACGCGAGTTCTCTCAAGCACAGGTGAGCGATCTAGTAGATCGACATCGGTTAGATTGGACAGATGCTCAGATAGAAAAACTAATGGCAATGTTGGGTGGACATCCCTATCTGGTGCGCGTTGCGCTGTATTACATAGCCCGAAACAGTGCCAATCTTGACTATATGTTAAGTACTGCGCCGACGGAAGCAGGAATCTACAGCGATCATCTCCGTCGTCATTTATGGAACCTTGAGCAAAATCCTAAACTAGCAAAAGCAATGAAAAAGGTAGTGAGCAGCAGTGCTCCTGTAAGATTACCTTCTGAGGAAACCTTTAAATTGGATAGTATGGGTTTAACCTTGCGACAAGGTAATGACGTAATTCCAAGATGTAATCTGTATCAGATCTATTTTAGCGATCGTCTAGAAGTGGGTGATCATCTATGACCAGTAGCAACTATACCTATCAAGCAGGAGGATGCCTCCCTGCAAATGCTCCTACCTATGTGCGGCGGCAAGCTGACGAAGACTTGTTTGCGGGGATCAAGGCGGGAGAGTTTTGTTATGTGCTGAATTCTAGACAGATGGGTAAGTCTAGCTTGCGAGTACAGACAATGCAGAGATTGCAGGAGGAGGGTTTTGCCTGTGTGGAGATTGATATGACTTCTATTGGCAGCCAAAATCTCACTGCCGATCAGTGGTATGCCAGTATTGTGCGAAATTTAGTCAGTGGTTTTAAGTTAAGCGATAGGTTTAATTTAAGGACTTGGTGGCGCGATCACGATCTCATTTCATCAGTTCAGAGGTTTAGCGAATTTATCGAAGAAGTTCTATTAGAAAATATTTCTCAAAAGATTGTCATTTTTATCGATGAGATTGATAGTGTTCTCAGTCTTCCTTTTAATGCTGATGATTTCTTTGCCGCAATTCGTGCATTTTACAATAGCCGCGCTGATCGACCTAAGTTTAACCAATTAACTTTTGTTTTGCTTGGAGTCGCTACACCCTCCGATTTAATCCAAAACAAGCATATTAGTACACCTTTTAATATCGGTCGAGCGATCGAGTTAAAAGGTTTTGAAATTGAGGAAGCTCAGCCCCTGACTAATGGCTTAGCAATTAAATCGGCTAATCCTCGTGCAGTAATGAGGCAAATTATCTATTGGACAAAGGGACAGCCCTTTTTGACTCAAAAAATCTGTCGATTAATTCTCACTAGCGATCAATATATTGATCTAGATACAGAAGCTACATATGTCAAAGATCTAGTTAAATGTGCGATTATCAACAATTGGGAATCTCAAGATATTCCTGAACATTTACGTACAATTCGCGATCGCTTATTATGGCGTAGCGATCGTACCAGCCGCCTTTTAGAACTATATCGGAAGGTTTTGACAACCTGTGATGTAGTGGCTGAAGGTAATAATCAAGAGCAAATGGAACTAAGGCTGTCTGGTCTAGTAATTAACTATCAAAATCGCTTGATTTCGCACAATCACATTTATCGAGAAATTTTTAACCTCAATTGGATAGATCGAGCCTTAGCATCTCTTTGTCCCTATTCCGAAAAAATGTCTGCTTGGCTTGCATCTAGCAAGCTTGATAACTCTTATCTGCTTTATGGAGAAGATTTGCAATTAGCTCTAGAGTGGACAAAAGACAAAGCCTTAAGTGGTAATGACTTTCAGTTCCTTACTGCCAGCCAAAATCATGATAAAATCTCGCTTCGCAGGGAATTAGAGACTACTATAGAAA
Source organism: Pseudanabaena yagii GIHE-NHR1 (assembly GCF_012863495.1). NCBI lineage: Bacteria > Bacillati > Cyanobacteriota > Cyanophyceae > Pseudanabaenales > Pseudanabaenaceae > Pseudanabaena > Pseudanabaena yagii. The sequence goes on along the minus strand of NZ_JAAVJL010000001.1, from coordinate 2,107,128 downwards.
AATTTAAAAAATTTGAGCAAAAACAGAATGTTAAGAGAAAAGCAACACAGTCGGAAATTCAAGCTTTGGATGCAGAAGCTAATAGGGCTTTAGAATTGTTTGACTCGCATGAGTTAGAATCGTTAATCTTAGCCATGAAAGTGGCTCAAAATCTAAGATCACTAATTGACAAAGAAGCTACTCCTGAGAGTTATCCTACCTTTACCCCTAGCTATGTTTTACACACGATCCTAAGCAACATCAAAGAGCGAAATTGTCTTAAAGCCCACAAGCAGGGAGTTAATGTTGTTAAATTCAGCCCAGATGGTAGTCTAATAGCAACAGGAGGAGGGGATGGAACTATAGTTCTATGGGAGCTTTCGGGGCAAAAAATTGTTAAATGGAATTGCTATAAAACACAGGTCAATGACTTATGTTTTAGTCCTGACGGTAAGAGTATAGCTTCAACAGGCTTTTTGAATGGAGATGTTTATTTATGGAATCTCAATGGGAAGCAAATTGCTTCATTTAGGGGGCATCAAGGGTCAGTTTGGAATGTGACATTTAGTGCAGATGGACAACAAGTTGTCACAGTGGGAGAAGATTCCACAGTAAGATTTTGGGATAGATCTGGTCAACAATTAGAGCAATGGAATACTAGTCATGGCAGAGGCAGAGGTATCAGTTTTAGTGTAGATGGAAGATATGTAGCAACAAATTCTGAGAAGGGATTAGTTTACCTAAAAAGCTTAATTCAGGGTCGAAGATTTGATCGGTGGATAACTCATCAAGACTGGGTTAAAAATATAATATTTAGCCCTGATAGCCAGAAATTGTTAACTATCAATCAGGATCTTAAGTTAAGATTATGGGATTTACATGGTAAGGAACTAGCGAAATTTGAATGTTATCCTCATATGATAACAAGTGCCTGTTTTAGTTCAGACAGTCAACAAATTGTTGTGGGTGACACATCAGGAAAAATTATAATTTGGGATATTTCTGGTCAAATTTTGTTTCATCTAAATGGTCATGAAAAAACAGTTAGGAGTTTGTCTTTTAGTCCTAATAGACGATTACTAGTTTCTGGAGGCTCAGATAATACACTTCGCTTTTGGGATTTAGCAGATGAAGATTTAGCATTTAAAAGTGCAAGTTACGAGCATGATCTTGATGAATATTTGCCTCACCCAGATGAGACAGATTTATTTGCCGATCAAAACTTAGATTTTCTTCTAGCAAAAGGATACGAATGGCTAGATGACTATCTTGATATTAATCCAGAACAGTTACAACGATCAGATATTAACGTTAATCAAATTACTTCCTCCTCAAATATAGACCAAACCTTAGTAGCAACTTGCCCTTATTCTGAAAAAATGTCTGCTTGGCTTACATCTGGTAAACTTGATGACTCATATCTGCTTCATGGAGAAGATCTTCTGTTTTCTCTAGAATGGGCAAAAGACAAATCCCTAAGTAGTAATGACTTTCAGTTCCTTACAAATAGTTTAAAAAACAATAAATCTTCTTATATTGAAAATACTGGAACATCTGACATTGATTCAATAGAACAAATTTCTATCGAATCATCAAAATTATTATCTGAATTAGAAATTCAGATAGGAAATGACACAAAAAGGCTGGAGTCAAAAACAAGATTTGTGCACCCTATTAATGTCGAATCAGATGAAAATGATGAAACAATCTCTTTCTTTGAAGATAATGATTTATCAGAGATAAACCGTGAGCGAAATAAAATAAACCTAAATCAAGAAAAACTGGATACAAGTGTTAGTTCTAACATGTGGCTTAGCTTAGGAGTGAGTCTTCAGGAAGAGAGCAGATATGAAGAAGCAATAGTAGCGTATGAGAGAGTAATTGAATCTGATCCTGCAAACTTTAAAGCTTGGTTTAACAAAGGAAAAGCATTTGAGTTTATAGGCAAATATGAAGACGCTTATATGTCTTATGTAAAAGTTACTGAGATCGATCCAGACTTAAAATATTGTTGGTACGAAATTGCTAGAATACTTCGACATTTAAACAAATATGAAGAAGAAATCTCTGTATATGATAAATTACTAGACATAGATCCTAAATTGCCTCACCCTTGGATTGATAGATACAACAAAGTTAATGAAAACCATCCTTCTACAATATGGCTATATCGTAGTGCTGCCTTAAGAAGAATAGGTAGATTTGAAGAATCATGGGTCAATAGAGGTACTGCTTTAAGAATACGTGGTCGCTATGACGAAGCTCTTATTGCATTTAATAAAGCAATAGAAGTTAATCCTCGTTACTATATTGCATGGTATGAGAAAGCAAGTATTTATGCTATTCAGTGCAATTATGACAAAATATTTGAAAACCTTGAAATTGCTATAAATCTCAATACTAAAGAATATTGCGAGTTAATATATTTAGATCCAGCTTTTGGATTTTTATATTCTGATTTAAGATTTCAAGAGTTAATTTCTCAATATATTACAGCTATAAATGTTCAGCATCAAGCTAACAATTATCTGGATATTGGGAAGCATGACTATCATTTTACCAATTTAGATAGATATGAAGGATCTTGCGATCTGGAATTTATTTCAAATAGTGGTATTGACTATACAACACTAAAAGATTTGCTATCATCTAAAAATTGGTTAAGAGCAGATTGCGAAACAAAATTTATTTTGCTCAAATTATCTGGGAATGAGGAAAGGGGATGGTTAAGTGGATCTGATGTTACATCATTGCCTTGTGAGGATTTTCAAATCTTGGATTGGTTATGGTCGTACTATAGTGGAGGTCGTTTTGGCTTTCGCTCACAAACCTTAGTCTGGCATAGTATTGGAGGTAGCTCTAACAGGGCTGATACGAGTATTGAGACTTATTATAAGTTTGGCACTCAGGTTGGATGGTACAAAAATAAAGAGTGGTTATCCTACTCTCAAATGGAATTTTCGTTAAATTCTCCTTTTGCCCATCTTCCATTACTATGGAGAAAAAAGTTTGAAGGCTATGACGGAGACTGGTGTGGAGGAAGTGCTTCTATTGCTTTGAAAATTGCAGAGTGTAAATTACAGACGAAACAAAATCCTGAAGCCACAGTTGCAAAAGTATCTACAAAGTTGTTTTTGTCCGCTGATAATATTGACAACAATGTTGTTATTGGTGAAATCTATATTGAAGATAAACTTGTAAGAATATATCAAGGAGATATAACAAATCTTTCAGTTGATGTTATTGTCAGTTCTGATATTAATAACTTGTCAATGATAGGTGGTGTAGCAAGAAGAATTAGAGATATTGGAGGGGAATCGATTCGAGAGGAAGCAAAAAATGTAGCACCAATATTATCTGGACAGATTGCAGTCACAAATGCAGGTATATTACATGCGAAAAAAATATTTCATACATCAGTTACAACTGTAGATTCCCTTGAGAAAACAATTCTCAACTGTATAACTAGAGTTAAACAGAAGTCATACACAAGTATTGCCTTTCCTCTACTAGCAACTGGTCGAGGATTCCCGATAGACTTAGCATGGCAGATTACCCTACAAAAAGCCGTAGAAGCTATCTCTCAGGAATCTCAATCCCTTAAGGAAATCGTCATAGTAATATATGGCAAGGATTTAGTAGAATCTCTAGATGTAATAAGTGTTTTAGAAAAGATAAACAGGGAAGGATGGAGATCGATCTGCCTTTTTTCGACAAGACTAAAATCTGTGGCAGTAGAAAGCGACGCTCCATCAAAGACTAGTTAAGCAGCGTTATAACAATGAGGCATTGGTCATCTAATCTGGGATAAGTACTGAGACTCAATGGGTGATTCGAAAATTTAAGGCAAGTAGAGATTGAAGAAAAGCACTCAGCAAAGCTTTACTCCTCATTTTAGCATTATGAACAAACTCAAAAAGCCCAAATACAAAGGCAACTTTTCTTTAGAAAGGCTGTGGTCTTCACCACGAATGATTGTCACAATGGTGGGCGTTGCACAAATGAAGGATGAATCAAGAAAAGGTGGGAATCGATTTGTACTTGAGATAATGAATTAACAGACGAATTGAATACCGCAACATTTGTTCAGATTTTGAATAACATAAAGTTTTGCGATGCAATCTGGCAAGATAATGTCTCAGTCTCGTATTTTCACCCTCAACTCTGGTCATGTAGGTTTTGCTAATAATTTGATCTTCCGAGTTGATAAACATTTTGTAGACACAGTAGCCATCGGTAACCCAGAAATAGCATTGCCAAACCTTAATCAATGTCCATAGAGGTTCAAAGGTTTTGCTACTCCTATCCCCTAATACCCAAGCCAAGATACCTTGGCTAAAATGATTCACCGCAGTCCATAGCCAAATCAAGTTTTTTTTGACCCAACAAAAGTCTGGAGTTCATCCAGTTCACCAACATCAGGAATAGTCTCAATCGGTGGATGTTCTGGTAATTGCTTGGCTGCTTCCTTAACCCAGTTGATGACTGAGTTGTGACTAACATCGGTACATCTCTCAATTTGTCTAAATCCCATGCCGTTGCAGTACATTTTTAGGCATATTTTTTTGACATCTTGGGAATATCCCAGCACTGAGTAATGATCAATGAACTGACGACCGCAATCAGCGCAAATATGATTTTGTTTGTCTCCTCGTTTCCCATTTTTACGAATATGTGTTGAACCACACTTTGGACATTTCATTGTTTTTCATTGCTTAAACTCGTTATCTTTAATATTTACTCATTCATCCCTCATTTATGCAACGCCCAATGGTGAAGTACTTGCTGATATTCTTGATAGGATTGATACTGAAATCGGTCAAGTTTCGGTAGATGGAGTCTATTACCATCGCTATTTCTATGACGTACAACACCACATCACCGTGACCAAAATCTCCGTTATATCTGTAAACAAAACATGGACGTAAAAGCTGGAAACGTGACTCAGATTATCATCGACGTTATTTAGCAGAAACCACTATGTTTCGTTTCAAAAAATCTTTGGTGCTAATTTATGTTCTCGTAAATTTGACAATCAGGCGGTTGAGTTGTTCATCAAATGTGCTGTGCTTAATCAGATGATTCAACTTTCTAAACCTCTCTCCTCTCCTGTTGCTCGTTAATTATCTATCCTAATATCCTTTATCTATTATATTCTTTTTATTCATGAAACAAAGCCGTTTAAATATTTCAATTTAAAATCTTTACTCAGCAATCATTTTAGAATAAATTTCATGTAAGCTGACTTTTGATCATTCTGAATATGTGCAATACCTTCCTCCCTTATGTTTCTCCTAAACGCTACCACAAATCATGAAAATGATTTGATGATAGTCATGCGACAAATGACCATGAATGAAGTATTAACAGATAATCGGCATTTTCAGTAGGAAGGCTTAAAATCCTATTCTGAATAAGGACAAAGAAAAAAATTTGGTATGGGCATAGCATTCCCGTAAGAATTTATAAAATTTACGATCGCCTCAATTCAGGAATGCTATGCTCCTAATTACTATTTAAACTTGTCGAGAATGCGGCGCATGGCTTCATTCACATTATCGCGACTATTGAAAGCCGAAATACGGAAGTAACCTTCCCCTGCTGCACCAAAACCAGAACCGGGCGTTCCCACCACATTACAGGTTTGCAAGAGCTTGTCAAAGAAATCCCAACTGGTCAGCCCTGCGGAAGTCTTCACCCATACATAGGGAGCATTTTCACCGCCATAAACAGCTAAACCTGCTTCAGTCAATTTCTCACGGATAATCTTGGCATTTTCAAGATAGAAGCTAATCAGAGCCTTAGTTTGCGCTTGCCCTTCTTCAGAATAAACTGCCTCTGCACCACGTTGGACGATATAGGAGACACCATTAAACTTAGTGGATTGACGACGATTCCAGAGCTTCCATAATTCCACATTAGAACCATCTTTTGACTTGCCAATCAAGTTCTTCGGCACAACGGTTAACGCGCAACGAGTACCTGTAAATCCTGCATTCTTCGAGAAAGAACGGAACTCGATCGCACATTCCTTCGCGCCTTCAATTTCATAGATCGAGTGAGGAAGGCTAGGATCGGTGATAAATGCTTCGTAGGCGGCATCAAAGAAAATAATTGAACCATTGGCACGCGCATAATCGACCCATGCTTTGAGATGTTCCTTAGTGGCGGTTGCGCCTGTGGGATTATTTGGGAAGCAGAGGTAAATCAGATCAACTTTTTGGGTCGGAATCTCGGCGGTAAAGTTATTTTCGGCAGTTACAGGCAAATAAACTAAGCCTTCGTATTCGCCTTTCTCGTTGATATCGCCTGTGTGACCTGCCATCACGTTCGTATCCACATAAACGGGATAGACAGGATCGGTGACAGCAATAATATTATCGTCGCCAAAAATGTCGAGAATGTTGCCACAGTCGCACTTAGAGCCATCGGAAATAAATATCTCAGAAGCGTCAATATCACAGCCTCTCGCTTGGAAATCATGTGCTGCAATCTTTTCACGCAACCATGCGTAGCCCTGCTCGGGACCATAGCCCTTAAATGAACTGCGATCGCCCATATCTTCAACCGCTTTGATCATGGCATCACGACATGCTTGGGGCAAAGGTTCGGTGACATCGCCAATACCAAGGCGGATCACTTGAGCTTCAGGATTTGCCTCGATAAAGGCGTTTACCCGTCTTGCAATTTCGGGAAATAGGTAGCCTGCCTTAAGTTTTAGATAGTTGTCGTTAACGGTAGCCATGATGGGTGAGTTAATCTCTTTCAATTTTTGTATAGTTTTATATTATGCCTGTATCCAGTTACTTAAGTCACCCAAAGCTTTAATTGCTAATCCCTTCGCAATAAAATCCCTTCGCAATAATTTTAGAGATTGCATAGCTGCCATATATCCTCTTCATTATTGGGAAGTTTGAGACTTAACAGGATTAATCAACTTGTGTTTTTGACCTTAACATCAAAAATCTTTGGATTAATGTCCATAAGGTTGTTAACTTTTGAGAATTAGGACAATACATGACAAAAAGATAAATTAGAGGCAATATAAACAAATGAGACTTCTTATGAAAAAGAGCATAAATCAGCCCCTTCGATTTCTTTAAATCCAATCTCTTTTGATCAGCATGAAAATCATTCAATAGGACAATTGCTGGGCTGACAAACACCTTGATTCCTCGACTATGAGCACGCATCATTATTTCTGAGTCAGCATGATAATGAGGCAAAAAATTCTCATTGTATAGACCAATTTGCGTAAATACCTGTCGGGAGATTAAAACACCATTACCTGCTAAAGCATCTACTTGCATAATTTCTGAATTTCTAACTTCTATAGGCAAAGCTTCTAGATTAGTATCGTGATAATTTAAACTCAAAAATTTCGCAGTTCCCCATTGATTAGAAGTACCTAGCGACCAGATCAAATGAGGATTATTAAGATAGTTGATACAGTTACCTAAAATTAAAGCCTGATGCTTTTGAGCAATTTCTACCATTCTCTCGACATGATTTTGCTCAACTACTGAATCATCATTAATTGTCAGAATATATTCATAGCAATCGCTCAGAGCTGCTTTAACTCCAGCATTAGTCGCACCCGTCCAATATTCGCGATCACTTACACAGATCAGCGTTATCTCTGGAAAACGTTGAACTAGTTCTTCCCTTGTCCCATCAGTGGAATTCGAGTCTACAATAATCATCTGGAGATAAGGATAAGTCTGGCATGAAAATTTTTCTAAAAAGCGAAACAACTTGTCTTTGCGATTACGAGTAGGAATCACCGCCGCAACTTTAGGAAGATTAGAAACATCTTGAGGAAGCATACAAAATCTAGGTGGGTAAACGCAAAATCTTCTGGAATAAATCTTGATAACGTGATGCTTGAAGAGATTGGGTAAACTCTTGCTCGGCTTTAGCTCTAGCAGCAAGTCGCAGATTGTGATATCGATGAGAATCATTCAAGACCCAATCAATTCCATTTGCCAGATCTTGACAATCTAATGGTTTTGCTAAATATCCCTGTTGCTGATGTTGAATCATCTCAGGTATACCGCCTATCTTAAAAGCCACACAGGGTGTACCACAACTGATAGATTCCATAACAGTGTTAGGTAAATTATCTTGAGTGGAAGGAACTAATAATAGATCAACTGCGGCATACATTACTGATAGAGATAGCTGATCATGGAGTTGTCCTAAGTAGTGACAGGGAAATCCCAAATCTACTGCTTGCGCTGGTTGCGAAGCTCCAAATATGACTAATTCTATACGGTCATGCCAATCTGTTTGTTTGAGCAGTTGTAAAGTGGGTTGCAAAAATTGCCAGCCCTTACGAGGATCACTAGTTGCACGCATTGCGCCAAAAAGAAGGAGATGTTTATCCTGTGGCAGTTTCAATAAGTCTCTAGCAATTTTCGGATCTATTGGTCTATAAATCTCTGTATCTATACCATTCGGAATTACGTGAATAGGGCGATCGCCTATAAGCGAACTGGTCTTTGCTATATTCGCTAACCATTGACTGGGTGTCACAATTGTTAAATCAAGGTCTTTCCAAGCTTTAGCCTTACGGTTCCAGACCCAGCGCGAAATATCCTGATCGTGATGACTATGCAGTTGCGGACAATTACCACAGCTAACGGTATAGCGATCGCAATCTTGACTATAGTGACAACCTCCTGTAAAAGCCCACATATCATGCAGTGTGAGCACAATGGGTTGCTTAAACTTTTTGAGGGTTTCTATCTGGACAAAGCCACCTGAAATCCAATGTAGGTTTAGAATATCGGGCTGGATACCTTGAATATTATTCGGTAGATTGTCAGGGAGCCATTGTGGGAAAAAAGCACCATAGTTATCAAACTGACGATAAAAGCGCAAAGGTAAAGCATCAATTGTGGCTCTGGTTTTGGCAATTCCCATCTGGATGAGGCTCTGAGGCGCTATCACCGTCCAATCATCGCTAGACTTTTCCTGTACGAGCATTCTGGAATCGATAGAAAGCGATCGCAACCCTTGATGCAATCGATAAGCTGCGCGTGCAGCCCCTCCCCGAATATCACAAGTACTAAGCAGTAAAACTTTCAAAAGAATCTATGAACAGGAAAATAAATTGTGTATGCCATCATATCTAGAAAATGTTTACTGAGCAAATAGTCGCAGATTTGTAAATTTAAGCGAAGAGCAACTTATTATAAGCAATATAAAATTTTTTTAGTGCAGCTTTTTTATGTCTGCCCCGTTACATCATGATGCTCAACCACGACGCAATCGCCATCAGCTTTCTCTGAAGATATTGCTGATTGTTCCATTTGTGACACAGGTAATTGCTGCGGTAGGGATTACAGGATGGTTATCAGTGCAGAATGGGCGCGAGGCAACACAGGAGCTAGCACCTCAGATTGGGCAAGAAGTCAGTAATACCATTGAAACCCATGTACGCGGCTATTTTGATACACCTTTAGAAATCCTTCAAGCCCATGCTGTGACCGCAGGGGACGGGCATCTAGCTTTAGAAAACCTAGATAAGTTAGATAAGTTGTTTTGGCAGCAAATGCGCCAAGCCCCAAATTTATATTTTTTCTATGCTGCTAATCCCCAAGGTCAATTTATTGGGGTTGAGCGTAGAAGCGAAAGTAATTTGGTCTTACACCGATCGCTTTTATTGGCAACCTCAGAACAAAAAGTTGTCTATCGTTTAGATGCCAAGGGTAAAGTTCTCAATCAAATTCAATCGGATATTTATAATCCTCGCAATCGCCCTTGGTATCAAGGAGCTATTAAAGCAAAACAAGCGGTTTGGAGTCCAATTTATCTGTTTGTAGCAAGACCTATTTTAGGGATTACGGCTTCTGTCCCCATCTATGGTGAATCAGGAAATTTACGCGGAGTTTTAGCAATTGACTTGACACTTTCGCAAATTGGCGACTTTCTCCGACAGCTCCAGATCTCTAAAACAGGACAGGCTTTTATTCTCGAGCAGTCAGGCGAAATAGTTGCCACTTCAACTTCTGAAAATCCCTTCATTGATGCACCGCAAGGGCAAAAGCGGATTCATGCTCTCCAAAGTCAGAATTCTTTACTGCGTTTAGCTTTTCAAAATTTGCAAAAAAAATATCCTAATCTAGCAGATATTCCTAATCATCAGCAAATTCAAATGGAATGGGAAGGAGCAACACAGTATGTGCAGATTACAAAGTTAAGGAATGCTCAAGGATTAGACTGGTTGCTCATTGTGACGGTATCGGAACAAGACTTTCGCGATCGCATTAATATCAATACCCGTAATACCATTGTTTTATGTGCCTTAGCGTTAGTTTTTGCTAGCCTGACGGGCTTTTACACATCCAAATGGATTGCAAAGCCTGTGGAGAAGCTTATCGAAGCATCTCATTTACTTGCTACTCTATCAGCTTCCGCCGACCTTGCTAGTGGGCAACCCTACCATCCCATTGCCACGGCAAATGTCCGCGAATTATCGATTTTGGCAGAATCTTTTAATCAAATGGCGCAACAATTGCAAGCTTCATTTACTGCCCTTGCGAAAAACAAAGAAGAGCTAGAAGAAAGAGTCGAACAGCGCACTGCGGACTTGGCAGAATTTGTGAGTTTGCAAAGAGCAACCTTTGAGTCGGTCGCCGATGGTATTTTGGCAGTGGATCGGGTTGGGCAGATCACCACCTACAATCAACAGTTTGTGGATATGTTTTCTCTATCTTTAGAGGTTTTGGCTATTTCCGATTATTCCCTACGATTAGAGTTCCTCGCCGAACAAATGGTCGATCCTCAGGATTTTATGCAGCGATCGCATAATTTCTATCATCATCCTGAAATGGAAAGCTATGATTTGCTGGAGTTAATCGATGGCAGAATATTGGAGCGTTATTCGCGCCCACAAAAGCTCTCTGATCAGATTATTGGGCGTGTCTGGAGTTTTCAGGATATTACGGCACGAATTAAAGCAGAGCAAGCCCTTAAGGAACAGGAAGCTTATTTACGATTAATTATCGATAGTATTCCTCAACAGATTTTCTGGAAGGATGTCAATTTAGTCTTTCGCGGGTGTAATAAAAACTGGGCGATGTATGCTCAGCTTGATTCGCCTGAAAGTGTAATTGGCAAAACTGACTATGATCTGATCAATAATCCTGAATTGGCTGATAATTTCCGTAAACATGACCAGCAAATTATGGAATCAAATGTGCCTGAGATGCATATAATTCAGCGCAAAATTAATCCTGATAAGCAAGGGCAATCGATTTGGTTAGATATCAGTAAACTACCAATCATTGATGCTGATGGTAAGACGATTGGCATTTTGGGCGTATTAGACGATATTACACAACGGAAACTTGCGGAAGAAGCCCTGTTTGCTGAGCAGGAAAAATCAGAGCGTTTGTTGTTAAACATTTTGCCAAAAGCGATCGCAGATCGCCTGAAGCAATCGCATGGGGTCATTGCTGATAGTTTCGAGTCGGTTACAGTGCTCTTTGCAGATATCGTTAATTTTACAAGAATGTCTTCAGAACTCTCTCCTCAGGATTTAGTTGATCTCCTGAATCTAATTTTTTCTAATTTTGATACGTTCTGTGAAATCTATGGCTTAGAGAAAATCAAAACTATTGGTGATGCCTATATGGTGGCAGGAGGGATTCCAATTCCCAGAACCAACCATGCGGAGGCGATCGCCTGTATGGCTTTAGATATGCTTGATAAAGTAGATGAACTCCGTATCTTAACAGGTAGCCCCTTACAAATCCGCGTTGGTATTCATACAGGGGCAGTAATTGCTGGTGTGATCGGGACGCAAAAGTTTATTTATGATCTTTGGGGCGACACCGTAAATGTGGCGAGTCGAATGGAATCCCATAGTGAAGTTGGTAAAATTCAAGTTACTGCGGAAACCTATCAACTTCTCAAACATAAATTTGATTTAGTTGAACGTGGTGTGATTGAAGTCAAGGGTAAAGGAATGATGCAAACCTATTGGCTCATTAGTAAAAGAGCCTAATTTTTTGGGGAGTGGCTTCGCCACTCCCCAAAAAATTAGGCTCTTTATTTTCTTGCAATAAATCTGGGGGCAGGGTTGCGGAAGAGATATTGTAAATCCCTTTGCCGATCGCTAACCGATTCAGGACCATAACCCCAGAGACTCTTGTAATAAAAGAAGGAGATGCCTAAACCGCGCTCTTGAGTTGCGATCGCCTGTGAGTAAATCTGTGACATGGGGACATTGTTGTTACGGAGTCCAGACAGAATTCCGATACCTGTAGAAATTTTATTTTGGACTTCAGCAATTTCAGGACGACTAATTTGAGCACGGAAATCCTCTAGATCATTGCGATAGACCTGCACAATTAACTCATCGACAATCCCTTGACGTACCCAGCCCAGCCAGTCTTGCAACTGTTGCTTATAGGCAAATTCATAATAGTTAGGAGACACTGAGAAAACGAGATTGGGCTTTCTTTGCTTCACAGCTTTATTCAAATTTGCCATGAATGCAGTAATTTTATTAGCACGCCAACGTACCCAATCAGGATCATTGGGATCAGCAGGTGCATCTCGTTTCGTTTCTTGACGATAGAGATTGAGGGTATAGCGATCGTATCCAAAGGTTTTAGGCAGGCTGGTGTGATCGTCAAACTGAATTCCATCTAGGTCGTAATTAGAAACGGCTTCTAGGACTAACTCCGTCAGAAATTTCTGGACTTCAGGATGAAAGGGATTGAGCCATGCAACTTCCCCTGCGGCAGTCACAGAAGTAGTATCACCATCACGCTCTTGGGTGAGCCAGTCAGGATGAGTAGTAGCAAGTTCTGATGTGGGAGGAGCCATAAACCCAAACTCAAACCAAGGCATAACTAATAAATTATGCTGGTGTGCCTGCGTGATGATGTCAGCAACAATATCCTGCCCCTCAGAACCTCGATAAATAAAGGGCTGAATCCCTGCATTTTGAGCAACCGTGCTAGGAAACATCACATAGCCCGAAGCCCAAACAACAGGATAAATGGTATTGAAGTTCAGTTGCTTGAGTTGTTGGAGTGCTTGCCCTAGCTGTTTGCGATCGCTAAACACTGTAAAGTCATTACTAGTTAACCAAACGCCGCGAATTTCCTGTCTTGATATCACAGGTGCTGGACTTGGCGAATTTGGCACTATTAATTGCTTATTGAGCTGCTGCTTTTGTTGATTGGTTTGGGCGATCACTTGAGCCGTCGATCCCAAAGAAGGGATCAGACTAGGTAAAATCAAAGTAGTAACAAAAGCGATTGTAAAAAGAAATGGCAAAAAATGCTTGCGCGATCGCACAATTTGCCAGAGACTATGCCAAAGAGCATTCCCGAAACTATATTCATGACAAATTTTAGACATGAAAATCTGTGGCGCTAGTTTCATGAGAGGCTTTAGTCGCATAAATATAAATTATTGAGTTACCTTGAGTTTGTGACGGAACCTGATTGAACATCAAGCGTCTTTTTGCCGAATTACATTAATATAACTTTTTGTAAGCCATTGAGGATTGCGCTGTCATGCTTAAGCAAAACCATCGAGCATGGGTGGAAGTCGATTTATCTGCGATTCAGCATAATGTGCGTCAACTAAAGGCTAAGCTAACTGCGCCAACAGAGTTAATGGCAATCGTCAAAGCAGATGCCTATGGACATGGAGCGATCGATGTTAGTCAAGCAGCGATCGAGGCGGGGGCGACTTGGTTAGGTGTTGCTACTATTCCTGAGGGCATCCAGTTGCGCTGTGCGGGAATCACTGTTCCCATTGTCGTGTTGGGGGCGACCAATGGTGTTGACGAAATTAAAGCGATCGCTGAGTATCGATTACAACCAACAATTTCTAATTCTAAGCAAGCCCTGATCTATCACGAAGTTCTCTCTCAAACCGAAGAACGGGTTCCTGTACATTTAAAAATTGATACAGGTATGTCTCGGTTAGGTGTGAATTGGCAAGAGGCGATCGCCTTTGTACAGTTAGTCCAACACTTGCCCAATTTAGAGATCATGAGTGTGTATTCACACTTTGCCACTGCCGATGACAAAGATCAGACCTTTATGCAGTTGCAAACTCAAAGATTTCAGCAAGTAATCGCATCTCTTAAGGCTGAAGGTATCTGCCCACCCCGTATTCACATTTGCAATACAGCCGCTATGCTATGCGATCGCCAAATTCATTATGACATTGTCCGAACAGGGCTGGGTATTTACGGACTATATCCCGCACCCCATCTCAAAAATCTGGTGGATTTACAGCCCGCCCTTACCGTGAAAGCTCGCATCTCCCAAGTCAAAACCATTACCACAGGTACAAGTGTGAGCTATGGTCGCTCATTCATTGCCCCGCAGGATATGACCATCGCAACCGTAGCGATCGGCTATGCCGATGGCATTCCCCGTGGTCTATCCAACCGTATTCGTGTAGCGGTTAATGGTCAAAAAGTTGCTCAGATTGGCACAATCACGATGGATCAATGTGCGATCGATGTGACCCATGTCTCAAATGTAAATGTTGGCGATGTCGTAACCTTCCTAGGCGGCGATTCCGAAAACACTGCCGATTACTGGGCAAATCTCCTCGGTACTATTTCATGGGAAATTCTCTGCGGATTCAAGCACCGTTTACCGCGTATTAACGTGATGAATGCGATCAGTATAAAATCAATAACTAACTTTATTTAAGTTTTACTTACTATAAACGTGATATGCAACAAAGAACTTTAAAGCGTTAAACTGTCTATATCTACGCTGTCATTTAATAAGACATTACTGTTCCAAGGATCAAAGGAAATTAACTTTTTGCTAGGTAAATGAGGACGTACAAAAATATTGCCAACTTCATTGAGCATACAGGCGGCAAATGAGAAAGAGCTATTAGATATAGCTACTACATTGCAATGACTAAGCAAATAGAAATCAGGATAAAAATCTTCTAATTGCTTATCAGTTATATCTATATCTAAATCTTTACTTGTTATAGGCATGTAGTCACTAAAGTCTGAAATCACACTATTGATATCATCACTAGCAATAAATAAGACTGGGTCTTCTAAAGTATCCCAAAATCCTTCTAGCCAGTCTCGATACCATTGGGTAGGAGCTGTAAAAAATATCCCATGTCCATAGTCTCCTCTTCGCAAATGCAGTCCAACAATAGTTTTACCAAAAGACTGCAAACGTTCCAAAGCTAAATTCATAGCTGAGGCAATTATCGGAACTGGTTTAAATAGCGATCGGAATAGTTCTTTGTGTGGTGAATAATACTTAGTATGATATTGAAAATAACCTATAAAATCAACATTAACATGCAAAGGAGTAGCATTTGGCAAAAGTGATTTGGCCAGATCCTCATAACTATTATCAAGATCTCTAACTACTGATAATTGATAAGGCTTGAAAACCTCATTTGTCTCAGCGTGTCCAAAAATTGTCTGTCCAATCCAAGGTGATGTAGCTATTCTAAGATTGTGATTTTTAGCATATATTCTCAGAAAAGCATATTGAAAAAGTTGATTCGCAAAACGTCCATTATTCCCAATAGTGGACATTACAACAATAGGTTTTTTGATATAAAAAGCATCTCCCCAGCTTCTATGATAAGGCGAGGTTGTTATAATTCTCTCAAATCCGTAAGTATCTAGAAGTTTATCTAATTCATGTACTAAACTACAACCTTCATATAGTTCATCATAGTTAACTTCAATATTAATTGCATCAATAAAGTTTAAAGTTTGTTTAGCTCCCTCTAGAGCCAGTAATTCGGCTCCCTGAATGTCAATATTTAGTAAATTATATTGTCTCAAATCAATAGATAACTCATGTAATAGGACATCTAAAGTTTTACATGGAACTTCAATTAGCTTTTCTTCTGTAATCTGAGGATAAATCTGGCTATGAATCTTTAAAGGTAGAAGTGAACTACTCTGATCAGAAGAAGTAATATGTAATTGTGCTACACCTTCATAGTTGCTAACAGCGCAATTTATAGAATAGATATCTTGGATTTCATAATTGGCTAGATTATTTTGAAGCCGTTCATATACTTCTGGATTAGCCTCAATCAATATCATTTTGGAGACATTCATCGCTATATAGTCAGCTACTTCCTGACCTTCATGGGCACCAATATGGATTACCCCATGTGGTTCTACATTATATTTAGAACAAAGTTCATTTATATTAAGCATTATTCCATCTTCACCCATTAGCAAAGAGCAAATGCGATCGCTAATAGCCAAGAAATTACTATATTGATAATCTTCATATTCTGAAGAAAAAACTGGGATAAATTCTATATCTTCGTCTTCAATCTTGAATACAAAATAATGATTTTCCTCTAAAAGTTCATAAATTTGTTGCAAGGTTATACCCGCATCCTGATACGTCCCCCCATACTCAAATTGAATTATATCTATAGAGCCTTTTTTCAAAAATTGGATAGCTCCCATCAATACGTCTAGCTCAGCACCTTCTACATCAATTTTCAAAAAGTTAATATGATGAATGTTCCTTTGTTGGCAATATGTATCTAGTGTTATCGTAGGTAAAGAGAATTTAGTAGGAGGAGCCAAATTTAGTAACTGCTCTACTCCTAATCTTCTATACATAGTACTTAATGCAGGATCTTGAGAATAAAAATAGCAATCTTGAATCTTTTCGCAATTAGATAAAGCTATATTGTTTGGAAAGATGTTACCTTCTCTTAGAATATCTGCATAATTTTTAATAAGTGTATAGTAATTTTGAGGAATAGCCTCAAACATATGTATTTCTACACTATTATGATTGGATAAAACTTGAAAAGACCAATTACCAACATTTGCTCCAACATCAAATACAACATCACCAGAAGAGATAAATTGCTGGATAACTTTAACTTCACTATCAGTGATTTGTATAATATTTTGAGAAGCCATGATGTTATTTTTAGATTCAATATTACAATTAAAATTTAAATTTCTATCAATAATTTTTCTTGATCAAGAATATTTTCTCTCTAGCATCATTGAAAATTTTTTCTCTAGCATCAGAAAACTCACAATTAGTTAATAAGCACTGTTCTAATGATATAACTGCTTCATCTAATTTATTTAAGGCTATGTAGCAGCATCCTTGCAAATAAAATGCTTCAGCAGCTAAAAAGTCAAAAGAAGTACTAAAAGTCTCAAATTGGCAAGATAAATTGGAGTTATAAGTTTTGTGTATATAACAATCTAAAGAAACTTGCAAATAGGCAATAGCTCCCAAATGAAATCCAAGCGAGGATAGCGTTCTTCCAGCCAAATTGAGGATATGAGGAGATCTATCACACCATTGTAAAGATCTTGGAAGAATTGCAAAAAGACTTTCTAAATCTTCATTATTAAAATAGGTTTGACATAGTGTAATTAACCAAGTAGGAACAAAAACAAAATCTAATGGTTTTTGCCCTGATATGATGTAAGGAATTAATCTTTCAATAACTTGCTCGCTACACTGTAAAGATTTTTCTATTTCTCCTACATCCCTATAGTATCCGTATAAGTAGTACATTAGCATCCAACTTAGTGGTTCCTTGCTAGCGATTCTTTCTAGCATAGGAATATAAAATTCACGACATTTTCTTAAAGAATTACCATCTGCATCTCCATAATGTTTGATAAAAATCTGTTCTTTAATTGAATGATTAATCTCTTGTTCAAATATTGGGCGATTTTTATAAAAAAGTTGTTCATGGAGCCTCCCCTTAAATGACAAATTTTGATCGCGTCGAAACAAACGAAAATAGTATCCTTCTTCTATAAATTTATCAGAATCAGAAATAACTTGATATCTATAAATCATATTACAGAGAATTGAAAGACTTAGCGATTTCAGGTAAATACTTAAGTCTGTAGTTAAATTAATTTCTTCGTCAGCATCTAAAGATAATATCCATTCACCTCTTGCATAACTGATAGCAAAGTTCCTTGCAGATGCGAAATCATCACACCATTCATATTCATAAACATTTGCACCGTATGAAAGAGCAATTTCTTTGGTGTTATCTTCTGATCCTGTATCAACTATAATAATTTCATCAACTATGCTATGAACACTATCTAAACATCTAGCTAAGTTTTTTGATTCATTCTTAACGATCATACATAATGATAGATATGGACTATGCATCGGATTATATTAATATTTTGACAATGAGTTTTATTGTATATGTTTTCTCAATAGTTTATACAAAGACTTAAAAGCTTAGGAGATGGTTGTGGTTCTGAACAGTTAAAGCGAGGTCAGTGTATTTGCGTCTTTTTTATTTGTTAGCCAATGGATGTTTTAGCATCTCTTGACCATTATAGCTCCTCCTTAGTCATGACAATATCAAGGACATGTAAAGGACATGTATAATTTATAGGACGATTTAGTTTATAAATAGGAAATCAAATGAAACTGCATATTGGTGGACAAGAACAACATCCCGACTGGAAAATCTTTGACATTGAAGAAAGAGAGGAAGTGGATTATGTGGGAGATGCTTCGGATTTGAGTCAATTTGAAGATGAATCAATTGAAGCAATATATGCAAGTCATGTTCTTGAGCATTTTTATTATGCGCTCAATCACGAATTATCGTTTACCTTGTTAGAATGGTTTCGAGTACTTAAGAAAGGTGGTGAGCTAATGATAAGTGTCCCCGATCTTAGAAGGTTATGTTGGCTCTATTCAAGACCAGATATCACTATTCAAGATCGCATAGCGATTATGAGAATGATATTTGGTGGACAAGTTAATCAATATGATGTTCATAAGGTGGGATTGGATTTTGACATTTTATGCTATTACTTATCAGAAGCTGGATTTACTGAATGTCGTAGAGTACCTGAGTTTAATATATTTCAAAACGATTGTAGTACTGTACAGGTATTTGGTAATTTGATTAGTCTTAATGTAATTGTAGTAAAATAGATGCTTTATATATTTCTAAATATGGCAGGATTTTAGGCTATGTTATGTTTTGAGTGTATCTACATTGAAGAAATTTATATTTTGCCAAGATTAAATTTCTAACATAAGATAGTCAAGCGCTTCCAGAAATAATAATGTTTTCTTTATAAGTTGAAATGAGCTTTCCAGATCTGTAAACTTTAAAGTTGCTGGATTAACAGGTCTTAAATGCATCCAAAAGTCTATTAAAGATATCATATTCTGTGGTGCATCTAATAGAGGTAATAAACACATAGCGATTGCACTATCAATACTAATAAATTGATTATTTATTGATAGATGTTGACTTATGTTAAAACTTCTACATTCTGTCACACAAGCTAGTAAATCTTCCTTAAATTTAAGAGTCTGTAATTGAGGATGAAGATAAACGTTTACTTTCTGCCAATCTGTATCAGAATATTCCGAAAAAGGAATAAATGTTGACGATGCTTGGGGATGACCACACCAAAAGTCTAGTAATCGATGAACTGGATTAAGCAACTCGTATATTTTCAATCGTTCCTCAATAGATATATCTGGTAAGCTCATAGACCAAAATATAGGTAAATTATCTGATTCTTTAAATAAGTCCCTAAAGTCCCATTCACGCCAATTCACCATGCTAATAAACTCTAAACCAGCTAGTTCTAAAAATTTAAACATATCCGAGACTGTATAGCCTTTATCTCCTTGGAACAAATGATTCATTAAAATGTCTTCTTTATTTTCCTTGCTTGTGTAGTTTGAATTCCAAGTTTGAAACTTAAGAAGGACATTATCTTTTAGGGCTTGCATTGTTTCAACAACAACTTCGATTTCTAGATCTTCAGGATTTTCATCCATCAATCCCATCATCTTAAACATCTTTTGAGCACGATAAACGCTAGACCTTTGCTCTATACTATGCAAATTGCTACGAATAATTCCCTCTGGTTTTAATACTGTTTTCATAGCCCTAAGAGCTTCAGCAGGCTCAGGGAAAAGATAGAGCATTTCATCACAGTTTATGTAGTCAAATTGATATTTCAATTGAGCTAAATCTTCTATAGATAGAACATGGAACTCAGCGTTATCGAAACCATGATATTTTAAACGCTGTTCAGCTAATTTAATTGACTCTGCGGATATATCCACCCCTACTATTTTTGCGTCAGGATTTGCTTCAGCTAAAATCAAGGATTTATAACCAGAGCCACATCCTGCATCTAAAATATATTTATCTTTTGTATCAATAACTTTCTGGTCTCTCAAATAGAAAGAAGTCACTAAGTTATGAATGTATAACTCATTAGGACTATCTTTAGGAGACTTATCTAGTGGAATACGAGGATAAGGACTACTGTCAAACTGTTGACGAATTTTGTCTAATAATTTAGATTGGGGATCAGTCATAAATACTAATTTGAGTAGCGTTATTTTAAAAAGCTTGGACTTATTTAATCAGTAATAGTAAGTTGTAGCAATCTAAAGTTTAGGAATAGTAACAGTGATTGATTATTGCGAAGTAAAGCTTGCAATACCCATCGCATTCATCACGTTAATACGCGGTAAGCGATGTTTGAATCCACAGAGAATTTCCCATGAAATAGTACCGAGGAGATTTGCCCAGTAATCAGCAGTGTTTTCGGAATCGCCGCCTAGGAAGGTTACGACATCGCCAACATTTACATTTGAGACATGGGTCACATCGATCGCACATTGATCCATCGTGATTGTGCCAATCTGAGCAACTTTCTGCCCATTGACAGCTACGCGAATACGGTTAGATAGACCACGGGGAATGCCATCGGCATAGCCGATCGCGACAGTTGCGATGGTCATGTCCTGTGGTGCAATAAATGAGCGACCATAGCTCACACTTGTACCTGCGGTGATTGGTTTGACTTGGGTGATGCGGGCTTTAACGGTAAGTGCTGGATGTAAATTCGCCAATTTTTTGAGATGGGAGGCGGGATTTCTCTCAAATCATTTAATCTCAGCAATGATCCAAGATCGCTATAATTTTGGGTAAATTGTCAGTAATCAACGCAGGGAATTAAATAAGATTCATGGATGTAAAAGCCGCAGTCGCCTTCGCCGCAGGACAACCTCTTAAAATTGAGACAGTACAACTAGATCCCCCCAGAGCAGGAGAAGTACTCGTCGAGATTAAAGCCACAGGAGTCTGTCACACTGACGCATTCACCCTTTCAGGAGCCGACCCAGAAGGATTATTTCCTACGATCCTCGGACATGAAGGTGCAGGTGTCGTCGTCGAAGTAGGCGCAGGGGTGACTTCTCTGAAGGCAGGCGATCGCGTAATTCCTCTCTACACTCCCGAATGTCGTAACTGCTCCTATTGCCTCAGTGGTAAAACCAACCTCTGCCAAGCAATCCGTGTCACCCAAGGTCAAGGCTTAATGCCCGATGGAACTAGCCGATTTTCCATTAATGGTGAAAAAATTCATCATTATATGGGAACCTCTACCTTTGCGAACTATACTGTTCTCCCTGAAATCGCGTTAGCCAAGATTCGTGAGGATGCACCTTTCGAGAAGGTCTGCTACATCGGTTGTGGTGTGACCACTGGCATCGGTGCGGTAATTAATACCGCAAAAGTTGAATATGGCTCGAATGTCGTTGTCTTTGGCTTAGGGGGCATCGGCTTAAACGTAATCCAAGCAAGTCGCATGGTCGGCGCAAATATGATCGTCGGCGTAGATATAAATCCTAAAAAACGTGTGCTTGCAGAAAAGATGGGTATGACCCATTTCGTCAATCCCAAGGAAGTCGAAGGCGATCTCGTTCCCTATCTTGTTGATTTAACCAAAGGCGGCGCAGACTATAGCTTTGAATGCATCGGTAGAACAGAGACGATGCGCCAAGCACTCGAATGCTGTCACAAGGGTTGGGGCGTGAGTGTGATTATCGGTGTGGCAGGTGCAGGTCAAGAAATCAGTACCCGACCATTTCAGTTAGTTACAGGTCGGGTCTGGAAAGGTACTGCCTTTGGCGGCGCAAAGGGCAGAACTGATGTTCCCAAAATCGTCGATTGGTATATGGAAGGCAAAATCGATATCGATAGTTTAATTACGAATGTCATGCCAATTGAGCAGATCAATGAGGCTTTCGATATGATGCACAGAGGCGATGCCATTCGCACAGTACTGACTTTTTAGTATTGCTATTTCCAAAATCTCATTCATTTGGAAATAGCAGTTTAAATAGAAGATAGTGGCAAGCCACTATCTTCTATTTAAACTGCTCCATTAGCCAAGCCATTGTGACGGACTGGTTTTCTTGGCGACTGCGTTGCAGGGCTTGTTCCAAAATTTCCAACTTCATTCCTGTCAATATTAAGGATTCCCGAATCCGCTTAGTGCTGCCATCGATCGCAATTGTAAAAGCAAAAATTTGCATAGTCTGAACATTCACAATCCAATATTCTGAAATACCAAGTTCCTCATATTGCAGTCGCTTTGTGCCTAAGTCATCGGAGATAGAAGTATCCGATATTTCAATAACTAGATCGGGTAATGGGTATTGCTCTAAATCAATGATTCTGGTTCCCCAAGGTATAACATCGGCTTTATCACCAACGTAGTACGATGCATCAGGCTGAAATTCTGTATGCCCACTTTTCCGATAAGAGCAACCATCTTTTGCAGTCATCGGTATACGCTGATGAGCCGAAAAAAATGCAATAGCAAACATAATCAATGCATGATCATTGGAATGATCGGAGCCTGTGGACATATTTTCCAACCTCATCTTGCCGTTGTAATAGTAGCTTTTAAGCTTGTTGGAGTCTGGGGCATCGGCAATATTCACAAATTCTTCCCAAGGCACAGCTAGCCAAGTATCTAGAGGCGTTTTGGTTTGCAGTAGGGGCATTGTATTCACCGAAAGGCGCAAATAGGCGATCGCTTATTTGTTAATTTTAGCCCAAACAAAAAGAGAAGCATTGCTTGGCAATGCTTCTCTTCGAAAATAAAGCGCATAGCGCTTTTTAAAACTAGGCGGCTGCGAAGTTAGCAGCAACGAAATCC
Source organism: Pseudanabaena yagii GIHE-NHR1 (assembly GCF_012863495.1). Lineage (NCBI taxonomy): Bacteria > Bacillati > Cyanobacteriota > Cyanophyceae > Pseudanabaenales > Pseudanabaenaceae > Pseudanabaena > Pseudanabaena yagii. Next base: position 2,084,150 of record NZ_JAAVJL010000001.1, on the reverse strand, counting down.
CAGTTGATTAGCTTTTCAACAAAGTTAGCCATGAAGTTAGGACGGCTATTTTGGAAGTCCAAATAGTAAGCATGTTCCCAAACATCCATTGTTAACAAAGGAACTTGACCTTCGTGAATTAGAGGATTTTCAGCGTTAGGTGTTTTGGTAATCTTCAAAGCACCGCCTTCAGCAACCAACCATGCCCAGCCGCTACCAAATTGAGTAGCACCAGCATTTTTAAATTCGGTCTTAAAGTTATCTAAGCTACCAAAGCTCGCATTGATGGCATCTAACAAAGCACCAGTAGGAGCGCCACCACCAGCAGGCTTAATACCATTCCAGTAGAAGGTATGATTCCATACTTGAGCAGCATTATTGAAGATTCCTGCTTTGCCTTCTTTGTAGCTAATCTTGATGATTTCTTCTAAGGATTTGTCAGCAAGATCTGTATCTTTAATCAGGTTGTTGAGGTTATCAACATACGCTTTATGGTGTTTGCCATAGTGAAATGATAGGGTCTCAGCAGACATACCCGAAGCTGCTAGAGCATCTTGGGCATAGGGTAAAGGTGGGAGTTCAAATGCCATTTTTGTTTAACCAGTTAAAGTTTGAAGTGATTTCTCAGCTTTAAGTATTGTTACAATTATAATCGAAATGGTAGATAGTAGTAACTGTTACTTTTTTGTGATCTGCCATACACCAATCACTCGTCAAAAATTGCTGACATTTTGTGTAAGCTTCGCGTTACTAATTTGGGATTGGAAAGGAATTTTTGCTGTGGATGAAAGTTGAGAAAGCGATCGCTATTTCCAGCTATTTCCAATCGAGATATTTTTTTAAATCTCTCGGTTAGTTCTTAAATGCAAATCCTTGTCAAAATTTCACATCCAACCAGTCATTGATTTTCGTAAGTTAATTAACGATGAAAAGTCCAAGGCGATTAGCCCATCAGATCAACCATGAAGAAAAGAGATTTATTAATAACTGGAACTGCCTTGATCGGTGGTGCATGGCTCTGGCAGGCTTGGCGATCGCCATCGAGCAATTCCATATCCAAAGATTCGGCGATCGCCTTAGACTTAGATATAGACTCAACTAAAGCAACTAAGAAATATCCAATTATGAAAACTGAAGATGAATGGAAACAAATCCTCACCCCAGAGCAGTTTCGCGTTTTACGCAAACATGGCACTGAGCGAGCCTTTACCAGTCCCTTAGACAAGGAATATGGCAAGGGTACTTACAACTGTGCAGGGTGCGATTTGCCTCTGTTTACATCGGATACCAAATTCAATAGTGGCACGGGCTGGCCGAGCTTTTTTCAGCCTATCGAAGGGGCGATCGCAACTACGGTTGATAATTCCTTCTTTATGAAGCGTATTGAAGTCCATTGCAGTCGATGCGGTGGTCATTTAGGTCATGTCTTTAATGATGGACCAAAACCAACTGGACAGCGCTATTGCATGAATGGCGTATCCCTCAAATTTATTCCTATAGCAATGTAAGAGATAGCTAGGACAAAGCAAAACCCAAATAAGTGAAGGTGGCACTTTGTGCCACCTTCACTTATTTGGGTTTTATGTCCTAAGCAAAACTTACGTTGCTATAGTTAACCCATTTTTTATAGAGGCTTTGCTTAGCTAAAGCCTCTATAAAAGAAAAGCCTCGCAATGCGAGGCTTTTCTTTTGGATTAATTACGCTGTTCAATTCCATTCTGGACATTAGTTACGTTAGAAGGTGGACGAGTCCAATTAAAGTCACTAATTCGTAATAGAAGTTCACCCAAACCTTGATTGGGGTTGTAGCGAATCAAGACTGCATAGGTACGCCTTGCATATTCTAAGGAATAAACAGAATCAAATAATGTGCCGTTATCCAAACTCCAGCTTTGTTGGATACCAAAGCGTAGAGGTCCATATATTTGTTGCACAATCCCTGCGCTCAGTAATCTCGTATCTGCTACGCGATCAAATATAAAAGGCGATCGCCCACTGGAAAAAGCCTGTGTATAACTAATATTGAAACCTGTATAGTCCAAGAAATCCTTCGCAAAATTCCCAACTTCTCCCGACAAGCCCACAGTTCCATAAAGTACCGCTTGATTAGCACCATTAGAATAGCTGGAATTGACACCCTGTAATGACACAACAGCATCTAGCTTCGGTACAATCGGCTTAGGAGAGTAGCGCAAACCTGTTTCTTTTTCAGCAGGTGCAGGTTCGCCACGAAAGAGTGGAAAGGCTCGACTTAGAACGGCTGCACTCTGTAAACGCACTAATGTACCAACCGTATTAGGCTGACCAACATCATCCCGAACCGCCCCCACTAATTGGGCAGCAAGTTGATAGTTAAAGGAAATTTTGGAATCGCCAAGTACATAGTTGGGAGAGATCAAAGTCGATCCCACAATATTGTTGACATCCTGAAAGCCTAGCGAGCCATTGAATACGCGATCGCGAAAAGCATATTGTGATAGCAAAGTATGATTGCCAAATACTGTCATGGAATGGGTAGCATTGAGGCGGAGGATCGAATCAAGGTTGCCAAAGTTTAAGCCCGATAGACTTGCCCTTGCGGATAGTCTTTGACCATCATCAAAGGCTCCATTTAAAGTTGCCACCACCCCAAAAATGTCAAAGGCTGATACACCACTCTGTCCCGAAGAAAAGGCACGTTGGATGAGCAATTGCGGTGATACTTGAAAGCTGAGGTTCGGTTGGGAAACCACATCAAAACTTTGTTGATAGAACACCCCATCGCGATCGCGTTTATCGAAGCCCACTAACGCAGGGGCAAACCTCTGAAAGCGATCGAGGGTAATGCTATTCAGTGGTAAAGGTAGCGAAAAACTCTGATCGAAAATAATGGTCGGAGATTCTAGATCGAGACGGTTTTGTGTGGGAGAAATCGGTGTTAAGGTCGCTTTGCTTGTAACAAGTTCTAATTCAGGTGGACTAAAAGGATCATTCGTCACACGCAAATTCTCGGCTGTCCAAGTATCACCATCGAGAATTAGGCGATCGGCAACAAAGCCAAAGCGGCGTACTTGACCATCAGAGGTATCACTATTACCAGTAGCCGAAATTGTAATCGAATTAGTTGCTGTATCCGCAGGCGATCGCGATACTTCTGAATTAACTAAATTACCAAGATCAACGGAACCCGAAGCCTTGATCAGTTCGCCTTTTACATTGCCGTAGTTATAGGTTAACTTTGTGCCACGAATTTTTTGATCACCACGGGTAAAAAAGACCTTACCTTCGGCAATTACCTCTTGGGTCTTGGTATTCAATTGCACACGATCAGCTTTCAGTTCAGATTTTTTGTATCTGATTAAAACATTGCCTTCCGCGACAAACACCTGTGTATTAATGTCATATTCTTGGCGATCGCTAACGACCTTGAGCAAATTACGCAGCAAAGGAGCCAAATCCTGCAACACAGGTTTAATGTCTTGGGAGTTACCTGTAGGCGGAGTTTTGGGAGGTGAGACTTGGAGTGGCTTATCCGTAGGCTTGGGCTTCGGCAAGCTATTGGGCTTTACTGACCCCACTTGAGCCGTTAAAGTTGGGGCAATTAGTTTACGGGCGATCGCATCGGGATCAGGCAACCTTTCTAAAAACAGCTCTAACTGCGATCTCACCTCAATAGGCAATTCGACATTCAATCTCGTAGCGATATGACTATTTAACGCTGGTGATGATCCCAACGGTTGCGGAGATTGCTGTCTTACCTCTGCATATGGGCGAGGTGGCAGTTGTGTTGAAGGCGGTGGTAAAAAGTCCATACGCAACTAAGTCTACAGGATTTTTCGCTGAGATGAAAAGAAGTAGATCGCTTAGCGGCGATTCTAACGATAAAAGATCACTAATAGTGGGTTATAGATGACAATCCAGCCATTTATAGCAATCCTAAATCATTTATGAAATACCAATCTTAGGCTCTTGCGGATAAAAAATGTCCCACCAACGTTATCTAGCTTCGACTTCGCTCAGCTAACATTCGACTTCGCTCAGCTAACATTCGACTCCGCTCAGCTAACATTCGACTCCGCTCAGCTAACATTCGACTCCGCTCAGCTAACATTCGACTTCGCTCGGCTAACGTTGGCTGAGCGAAGTCGAAGCCACAGGTACTTTAATTAATAGCAAGTCCCTTAGTGAACAAATGGCTCAAGCCCCTTGCCTTTCTACAAATCATTGGGACTATGGCAAAACCATAGTCTCCATGTCTTTCTAAGCAAGTTAGTTACGAATTTGTACAGGCATAAGCAGATAAGTCATTTTGGTTGCCCCAATCGGGACAAGCACAGCAGGACTGGTGGGGTTATTAAGCTGGATTTGAATCTCATTGCTTGGCAAAGCTTTTAAGCCGTCTAGCAAATATTTGACATTAAAAGCTATCTCCACATCTTCACCCGAAACTTGGGCTGGTAAAGACTCGCGCCCTGCGGCAACATCTGGGGCTTCTACGGACAGAGAAATTTCCTGACCCGTTGAATCAATCGTGATTTTGACAATGTTGTTCTTTTGATCAGCGAGTACAGCAATCCGTTCTAGAGCTGACAAAAATAATTTACGCTCGACCGTAACTTGGCGTTCAAAGCGATTGGGGATCAACTGGCGATAGTTGGGATAAGTACCATCTAGCAAGCGCGAAATCAAGATTTGATTAGCACTTTGGAAAATCATATTTGCTCGGTCAAACTTTACCGCGATCGCACCTTCAGTTTGTTGATTGAGCATTCTTTCTAGCTCACGCAGCGCTCTTGCAGGGATTGTCACTTCCAAACTGGTGGACACAGTATCACCCGTCACAGGTGGCTCATCGGCATCGAGGAAACCTGTCTGGACTACGGACAAGCGATGCCCATCAGTTGCAGCAAACTCAAGGCGATCGGCACTAGCCGTCAGATGCACTCCCGTAAGAATTCGTTTGGTCTCATCAGCTGAAGTTGCAAACAGCGTCGAAGCTAGACCACTGAGCATTGACTCAACAGGCAAGTAGGTAGTTTCGCCATCTTCACCAATTTGAGGCAATTCGGGAAATTCTTCCACAGGCAGACCATGCATTTGGTAACGCCCCGAACCACAGACGATTGAAACCATCGTGTTGTCCTTGTCCACGCTGATGGTGATGTCCTCATCGGGAAGGCGGGAAACGATGTCATTGAGTAACTTTGCAGGTAGGGTAATCGATCCCGCTTCTACCACTTGGGCAGGGAAAGACACCTGAATCCCCAAATTGAGGTCAAAGGCAGTCATGCCAAGGCTTTGGCTAGAGTTATCAGCATCGAGTCGGATATTTGCCAAGATTGGGTGTGTGGGACGGGAAGCGACAGCACGACCGACAAGGGCAAGGTTAGCAGCGAGTTGGTTTTGAGGACAGACTAGTCGCATAGTTTGAGGGTAAAATTTGTCTAAACTGGTGGGGAAATACTGGAGATTATGGCTAATTTTTTAACCTACTAAAAGCATTCTGCCTTTTTTTGGTTGATTAAGATTGGCTGTAAGACTTGAGGAGAAAACCCATGTGGAAAAGTCTAGAGAATTTCAAAACTGCGAGGACTTGTGAAGTTTTAGAAGAAGTTTGAAAAATGGGAAAACGAAAAAAGTATGTTTAAGCAATTCAAAATTTGAGAAAAAACTTTAAAACAAAGTGTTGAGCCAAAGCTCTTTAGTTTTTTTGATTGAGGTTTTTAATTTGTGGAAGCTAATCATAACACCGTTGGAAATTTTTATACGCTGAAAACAAAAAATAGTTTTTTACGATTTTTCGTCATTTTTTCATTTGATCTAATTATTACTATTCAAGAATAAATAAATTTATTAATAGTAGTAGTAGGGGCTGTGGAAAATGTGGAAAACTTTGAAAAAAGTATATACAATAAGCCTCCTAGAGTTTTCAACCTGTGGAAAACTCTGTGGAAAAAGTGGCTAGTTATCCACAGGGTATAAATACCTATTAAAAGTTTTCCACATTTACACCTAAGTTATCCACAGATTTTGCCAAGTTATCCACAAAAGATTTGGAGTTATCCACAGGTTTTCCACAGGCAAAAACACTATAGGTGGAATATGCTGGGGATAAATCGTCAAAAAATAATCAAAAAAGTTATCAAAAGTTTGGGCGATCGCTTCCATCTATTCCTTAAAATATCACTAAACAATGGTGGGGCAAAATGCAAATGGAGATAATTTTGACTTTAGTTTAAATTCAGAAATCGATGATAAGGGACTTGCTATTAATTAAAGTACCTGTGGCTTCGACTTCGCTCAGCCAAAGTTAGCTGAGCGAGGTCGAATGTTAGCTGAGCGAGGTCGAATGTTAGCTGAGCGGAGTCGAAGCTAGATAACTTTGGTGGGACATTTTTTATCCGCAAGAGCCTAATGTTGATCTCCATCTTTTAATCTTTATCTTTGCAATAATCAAGACTCTCAAATTAGTAAGCAGATATTTTTGCGATCGCTTAGCTTGATCTGAAAAATATACGCAAAAGTTGGGAAATTTTGGGCGAGTTAGATGTGTGAATTCTGTGAATTTTTTGAGTTCTTGTCTCATTTAAGACTCATCTCCAACAATATGGTTGTGAAAATATTGTCGTTAAAATTTCAGTTAATGCGGCATTGATCTTTTTAAGTTCTTGATAATCCTGCTTTAGGTTTGATGTATCAAAAAATTCAGGAGTTACCTATGAAGATTCAATATCGTAAATTACAAAAGCCCGTTCTCTATAGCGCCATTTTTCTGATGGGAGCCTCGGTGGCGATCGGTGGAAAACAGCTATTAACTCAAAATAAAGCCATTGCTCAAGGAGTTTCACCTGTTGTCGCTGAAAATATGTCATCAGGAAAATTAGTGATCGCTAGTGATGCCAATTTTATTACGGAAACCGTGAAAAAAGATGGTGGTGCAGTGGTGCGAATTGATTCTTCGCGCACCGTAGTTCGCGAGATTCCTGATATCTTTAACGATCCTTTCTCCAATCAATTTGCTGATCCAGATAATCAAAGAAAAGAAGTAGTTCAAGGAACGGGTTCGGGATTTATTTTTAATGCGAATGGCGAAATTCTCACCAATGCCCATGTGGTGAGTGGTGCGGATAAAGTAACTGTGACGCTCAAGGATGGTAGATCCTTTAATGGCAAGGTTTTAGGGGCTGATAAAGTGACTGATGTGGCAGTGGTGAAAATAGATGCTCCCGATCTGCCTGTTGTGAGTTTGGGCGATTCCGATCGCTTGCAGGCAGGCGAATGGGCGATCGCGATCGGTAATCCACTGGGACTAGATAACACAGTCACAGTGGGAATTGTCAGCGCGACGGGACGTTCTAGCTCTCAGGTCGGTATTCCCGATCAACAGGTGCGCTTTATCCAAACTGATGCGGCGATTAACCCAGGAAACTCAGGGGGGCCTTTGCTCAATCAGCGCGGGGAAGTCATCGGTATGAATACTGCCATCATCAAAGGTACGCAGGGATTAGGTTTTGCAATTCCCATTAACAAAGCTAAGAGCATCGCTCAGCAGCTAATTAGCCAAGGCAAAGTTGATCATCCCTATTTGGGAGTACAGATGGTCGGGCTGACTCCTGATGTGAAACAGAAATTGCCTGCGAGATTAAAGGTGAATAGCGATCGCGGAGTTTTGATTGTGGCGGTGCAGAATAATTCACCTGCGGCGAATGCGGGACTAAAGGCTGGTGATGTGGTGACGAAACTCAATAATACGGAAGTAACAAAACCAGAAAATTTGCAGCAGGTTGTTCAAGATAGTTCCGTAGGTAGTAATCTGCAACTAGAAGTTAATCGCAGTGGGCAGCCGATCAAAGTAACTGTCCAAGTTGGAACTTTACCTAATCGCGCAGGATAAAACTTACAGCGCAAAGCGCTGAATTGAAACCCAGAGAAATTTTTGAAAGCTCGGCGAAGCCGAGCTTTCAAAAATTTCTCTGTACTATAGATAATTCAAATAAGAACTACAGCTTCGACTTCGCTCAGCTAGCTTACACCGATGGCTGAGCGGAGTCGAAGCCCCTCTGCAAATTATTTAAAACAACTATACTTCAAACTTCAACAGGCTGTAATAAACTTGCTAAGGCTGGCGACGCAAGTCTTAGCAAGTTTATATAATAAGCATTATGCGAATTCTTTTAGTGGAAGATGATGAATATATCGCCAAGCCTGTTGCTAAGGACATCAGGCATCAAGGGCATATTGTCGATGTAGCAAGCGATGGCATCAGTGGCTGGGAATGTGCTCAAGCTGTGGAATATGATCTGATTCTTTTGGATTTAATGCTACCGCGTTTAGATGGAATTTCTCTATGTAAGCGCTTGCGGGAAGCGGGATGTAAGACTCATATTTTGATGCTCACAGCTAAGGATACGATCGCGGATAAAGTTTTGGGTTTAGATACAGGCGCAGATGACTATCTGGTAAAACCCTTTGATTTGGAGGAGTTGGCGGCGCGAATCAGGGCTTTATCGCGTCGAGTTGTGGAAATGCAGCAAACGGTGATTGTGCAAGGCTTATTGGAATTGAATTTGCAGTCACATACGATCACCTATGATGGTCAGCCATTAGCCTTAACCCCCAAGGAATATGTTATTTTAGAATGTTTTTTACGTAATCCTACTCAAGTATTTACGAAAGCTAATTTACTAGATAAACTCTGGGATCTGGATAAACTCTCTGGTGAAGAAACTGTGAGAACTCATATTACGAATATTCGCCGCAAACTTAAAGCTGTAGGAGGTTCTGAAGATTTAATTCAAACAGTTTATGGTGTAGGCTATAGTTTCAATTCCAAATTGTCTAAATCCTAGAGTTTTCCACAACTGTTGAAACTATTGTGGAAAACTTTAATTACAAATCATATTGAGATGTTTCAAAAAACGCGATTAAGATTGCTGTTGGCTTACTTGGGGATTTTTGCCTCCATTCTGAGCATCTTTGCGATCGCTGTTCGTACCGTCTTTGTACATACGATGACCAATCAAGTTGTGGATAAGCTCACAACGCTCGGACAGACGGTAGCTGCCAGTTCGGGATTTAAGAATGGCAGGATTCAGGTTGCAGATAATCTCTCGGTGCAGGGTTTGGATGTGCGGCGACAGTCTTTGCAATGGATTGATATCCAAGGGAACACGGTTTATATACAGGGCAATCGCACTCTGTCTTTACCTGCAGCGATTCGCGAATCAATTCAAATTCAACCAAGCAAACCTGCTTTAATTAGCGTCAATATTCCCATTGTTGATACCTATAATCGTAGTTTAGTGGGCTATTTGCGCGTGAGTCAGTCGCTAGAGGAATTAAATGAAACCTTTAGGCAATTAGATTTAGGATTAATCGGGGGAGCTGCAATTTCTTTGATATTAGTCAGTTTTGGGGGCATCTTTCTCACGCGCCAAGCGATGCAACCGATTGAACAAAGCTTCGATCGCTTACAGCAATTTACTGCCGATGCGTCCCATGAATTGCGGAGTCCCCTGATGGCGATTAAGGCAAGCTCTCAAGTGGCGATGCGCTATCCTGAAGGAATGCGCCCCAGCGATGCCGATGAATTTAGAGCGATCGCGCAATCGGCGGAACGGATGACGAGGCTGACTGAGGATTTACTGATGTTGGCAAGAATGGATAAAAAATTAAAAGTTACATGGGAAAACATCAATTTAACAGAACTTCTTCAGCATTTGGTTAATCAATTGCAGCCTCAAGCTGTAGCGAAAGACTTAACGCTCATTTATCACCCCAGTAGTTCGCAAATGATCAAAGGGAACTCTGAGCAAATCCTGCGATTGTTCACGAACTTGATGGAGAATGCGATGCACTATACGCCTGCGAGTGGTCAAATTACGATTTCGGTAAATACATCAGGTCAGTGGATTGCTGTCAGTATCAAAGATACAGGCATAGGAATTGCCCCTGAACAGATAGAACATATTTTTGATCGGTTTTGGCGGGCGGATACTTCGCGATCGCAATGGACGGGAGGCAGTGGTTTAGGACTAGCGATCGCTCAATCGATCGCTGAAAGTCATTGTGGTAAAATTTCTGTTACTAGTCAATTAGCAGTGGGTAGTTGCTTTAAAGTACGTTTACCTATTACTAAATCATAGGCAGATTGTTTGGAGAAAGTCGAAGCCTTGGTACAAACAATCTCCTTCTTTAATTTAATTGTCTGGACATCATCAAAATTAAAAAATACAGGTGAAAACCCCCTAATTTTTTGTAAACTAGGAAATCACTTTTGCTTGCTTAAAAAAATTGTAGATCTGTTCATTTACATATTTTTTGAGATGACTTAATTGCCACAAATGCTCTAGGCTCTATTAAGGTAGGGTAGGGTTAAGAAATAAATACACTGTTAAGGGACTTGCGATTAATTAAAGTACCTACGGCTTCGACTTTGCTCAGCCAACTTTGGCTGAGCAAAGTCGAAGCCATACAAACTCGGTGGCACCTTTTTTCTCGTCAAATCCCTAATCATAGGATTGTGCTTATTTTAGAATTATTGTTTTAGAATTATATGGCAACACATAATAATAGTTGTTTTTTTTGAGATTGTTAAAAATATTTTTAAATACTAATTTTATATATTTATTTAATTTATTTCATATTTGTTGGGGGTTAACTTGTTGAACTCATCTAAGCTTCAACTTTCTGAACTAAAGCTAGCAATTGTTCGTAATCCTCTCACGGTTAGCCCTCAAGCAACACTTACCGAGGCGATCGCGCAAATGGTAGCTGGGCGATCGCAATGTTCCGTTGATTATGATGCTCACAACGATTTTCATCGGATGGGGATCAGTTGTGTACTGATTGTTGAAGAGAGTCAGGTCATCGGTATATTGACAGAACGCGATGTCGTGCGTCTAATTACTCAGTCACTTCCCATTGAGCAGTTGACTGTCAGCGATGTTATGACACACCCTGTCATCACCTTACGCGAGTCTGATTTCTCTGAAGTATTATCAGCAATTAAAATCTTTCAGCAACATCACATTCGGCATCTTCCCATCGTCGATGAGCAAGATCACTTAGTGGGAATGCTCACCCATGAAAGCCTCCGACAAGTCTTTCGACCCTTTGAGCTATTGCGACTGCGGCTTGTGGGGGAGGTGATGACCAACCATGTTATTTGTGCTAGTCCTGAGGCTTCGATGTGGGAAATCGCGCAGCAAATGACGGAATATCAGGTAAGTTGTGTGGTTATTGTCGAACCCTTGGCAACGCAGACATCCTTACTCAAGCCTGTGGGAATCTTGACTGAGAGGGATCTGGTGCAGTTGCAGTCTGAGGGGATTAATCTCAAACAGCAACTAGCAAATACGAGAATGAGCCGCCCCGTCTTTACGGTTCAGCCTGATGATTCTCTTTGGGCGGTGCAGCAGCGAATGGAACAAAAATTAATTCGGCGGTTGGTGGTGACGGGGGCACAGGGGGAACTGTTGGGAATTGTGACGCAAAGTAATGTCTTAAAGGTTTTCAACCCGCTAGAAGCCTATAGTTTGGCGCAGATGCTAGAGGCAAGAGTACTCCAATTGGAGGCAGAGAAGGCAGATATTTTGGCAGATCGTACTGCTGAATTAGAGAGATTGGTAGAGGAAAGAACAGCTTCGTTAAGGATTGCCGCAGAACGGGAAAAACTAGTCGCCGAAATCGCCGATCGCATTCGGGTGTCGCTAGATCTGCAAGAGATTTTAGATATTTGTGTGAGTGAGGTACGCGCTTTTTTGCAATGCGATCGCGTATTGGTGTATCAATTTCAACCCGATTGGAGTGGGATCATTATTGCGGAGTCGGTAGCACAGGGCTTGTCATTATCCCTCGGCAACCATATCCAAGATTCTTGCTTTCAAGAGCAAACGACGAATCTGTACAGTGACGATCAACCGATCTTTGTGAATAATATTTACACCGCAGGCTATGCCGATTGTCATGTGCAGTTACTAGAGCAATATCAAGTCAAGGCAAATCTGGTGGTTCCGATTCGGGTGTCGGGGCAGTTATGGGGACTGCTAATCGGACATCAATGCCAAGAGTTTCGTCAATGGCAAACCAGTGATATTAGCCTCTTGCGGAATATCTCGGTGCAATTAGCGATCGCTATTCAACAATCCAATGCCTATCAGCAACTCCAGAATGAAATTAATGAACAAAAAAAATCCGAATTGGAGTTGAGGAGGACTGAAAAACTTTTCCGTGAAGCCCAAAGGATTGCTAGTTTAGGAAATTGGGAACTGGATCTACGAACAAATCATCTGTACTGGTCAGATGAAATCTTTCAGATCTTTGAGATTGATCAACAGCAGTTTGGTGCAACCTATGAAGCCTTTGTCAATGCTATTCATCCCGATGATCGGGAAATGGTTAATGATGCCTATACGCAACACCTAAGCGATCGCCACCCCTATAAAATTGTGCATCGCTTGCTGATGTCTGATGGGCGCATTAAATATGTCCAAGAACAATGTGAAACCACCTATGATCTCGACGGTATGCCAATGGTATCCCAAGGAACCGTGCAGGATATCACGCAACTCAAGGAAACTGAACTGCAACTTCAGGAACTTAATCAAGAGCTAGAGTTGAGGGTGCAAGCGCAAACCCAAGAACTCTTGCAAGTCAACAGTTTGCAACAGGCGATTCTCAATAGTACAGATTATGCAATTGTTTCCACTGACTTAAATGGCATTGTGAAAACCTTTAACGCAGGCGCAGAAAGGATGTCTGGTTATCAGGCGAGCGAACTGATTGATATTGCCAACATTTTATCTCTGCATGATCAGCAGGAATTAAGCGATCGGACCTCGGACATCTCTCAGGAATTGGGCGTAGAGATTACTGATGACGAAATGCTAGGGGCGATGACAGCAAAAGGTGTAGAGCGAGAAGAGGAATGGATCAGTATTCGCAAAGATGGTTCACGTTTTCCCTCGATCATATCGATCAAACCTCTCAAAGATAATAATGATCAAGTGATTGGCTTTGTCGGCATTGCCAGAGATATTACCGAGCAGAAAGCGATCGAACGCGATCGCCAACTTGCCGAAGCTGCCCTCAAACAAAGTGAAATCATCTTCCGTCGCGTGTTTGAGTTTAATGTAGTGGGGATGATATTTACGGACTTTACTGGTCGGATCAATCGGGCAAATGATCGCTTTTTAGAAATGCTTGGCTATACCAGAGAGGAACTGGAGTCTGGGCAAATTAATTGGCAACAGATGACTCCCCCCGAATATATACCGCAGGATCTTGTGGCGATCAACCATCTATCGACTCATGAATCAATTGATCCTTGGGAAAAAGCCTACTATCACAAGGATGGACATTATGTTTATGTGCTAGTGGGAGCTACGATGATCTCTGCTCAAGATTGCGTCGCTGTGATCGTGGATATTAGCGATCTTAAGAAATCAGAAAATGCCCTCAGAGAATCTCAACAATTTATCCAAACGGTTTTCGATAGTTTTCCCCTTGCCGTATTCTGGAAAGATCTCAATTCTGTATATCTCGGTTGTAATGAAATATTCTTGCAAACTACGGGATTCTCATCTACTTCAGAAATTGTGGGAAAAAATGATTTTGATTTTCCCTATACTTTGGAGCAAGTCAGAGGTTTTCGAGCCGATGATCGCCAAGTCATGCAATCTCGCATCCCCAAATATTTTATCGAAGAAAAGCTCACGATGCCAACGGGGGAGGTGCGCTGGCTGGAAACCAATAAAGTGCCACTGCAAGATGTGGACGGTAATATCATTGGCGTATTGGGGACTTTTCAGGATATTACGCGCCGCAAACAAATTGAGCAGCAATTGCAGCAAAGCCGCGATCAATTCCAACGACTAGTGACCGATATCGGTGATCAATTCATCTTTTTTAGCCATTCTGGTGCTGAGGGCATCCTGAACTATATTAGTGCTGGGAGTGCTCCAATATTGGGTATTAAATGCGAAGATGCCATTGGTAAGTGTTGGGTGGAAATTGCCCAATGGAATTTGGAGGATCTGCAAAAGACATCTGATATTTTGCAGCAAATGATGGCAGGTGCGATCGATTTCAATCAATTGGATCTCCGATTTACCCATGCCGATGGGACAGAACGCATACTTAGGGTCTCGGCACATCCTATTAGAGATAGTGATGGCAATTTAATTGCTGTTGAGGGACTAGGGGAAGATATTACTGAAAGCCACAAAGCCCAGCAATTGCTCCTTGAGATGAATCAGAAACTGGCGATATCTAATGATCAGCTTGAGCGGGCTACCCGCCTCAAAGATGAATTTCTCGCTAATATGAGTCATGAACTTCGCACTCCTCTCAACGCAATTCTGGGGATTACAGAAGGCTTTCAAGAGGGGACTTTTGGAACGCTCAATGACCAGCAAGAGAGGATGTTGCAAGTCATAGCTAGTAGTGGTAGCCATTTACTGGATTTAATCAATGACATCCTTGATCTTGCCAAAATTGAAGCAGGTAAATTGACCCTAGAACTTGCAATGACGAATATTGAGCAGCTTAGTAAAGATAGTGCTGTATTTGTCAGACAACAGGCAACTCAAAAAAAGGTTCAATTACAAATTCAAGTAGCGCAGTCGCTGCCGCAATTAGTTATCGATGAACGTCGTATTCGTCAAGCATTAATTAATCTGCTCAATAATGCGGTGAAATTCACGCCAGAGGGAGGGAGAGTTACCTTAGAAATAACTGTCCAAGAGGCGATCGCTAACAATCCGAACCCTGATAAGTCTAAAAACAATATTACGCACTGGGTCAATTTCGCAGTGATCGATACAGGGATTGGGATTGCACCTGAGCCTCTGAAGACTCTATTTCAACCCTTTGTCCAAGTGGATAGTTCACTCAATCGACAATATGAGGGTACGGGTTTGGGCTTATCTCTAGTCAAACGGATTGTCGAAATGCATGGTGGATACGTTAAGGCGACGAGTACGGTGGGTGTCGGTAGTTGCTTTACGATCGCTCTTCCCTACAATCAACTCGATGTCACTATTTCGCAACCTTTGGTAAGAACAAGTACCGCAGTATCGAGCCATATAGATGCTTGTATTGCTCCACCATGTTCACCATTGATTTTACTAGCCGAAGATAACGAAGCGAATATTGTCACCGTCTTTAACTATCTGGTGGCTAAGGGCTATCGCGTTATTATTGCTAAGGATGGACAAATGGCGATCGCGATGGTGCAAGCTGAACAACCTGATTTAGTGCTGATGGATGTGCAAATGCCGACAATGGATGGGCTTGAAGCGATGCAATGGCTTCGTAGTCATAATTTCACGATGCCGATTATTGCACTGACGGCTCTAGCGATGACAGGCGATCGCGATAAATGTTTAGCCGCAGGAGCCAGTGACTATCTCAGTAAACCGATTAAGCTCAAGCAGCTAGCGACTTTAATTCAAAAATGGCTATAAATCCCAAAGACTTAAATGGTTTGTGGAAGCGCACCATTTAGGGACTTGCTATTAATTAAAGTACCTGTGGCTTCGACTCCGCTCAGCCAACGTTAGCTGAGCGAAGTCGAACGTTAGCTGAGCGAAGTCGAACGTTAGCTGAGCGAAGTCGAAGCTAGATAACTTTGGCGGGACATTTTTTACCCGCAAGAGCCTTAGGTAAGTTTTGCAAAGAAGCATTTCTAGACTGAGATTTTGTTCTTAGCATTATGCTAGTTTCTATAGCAAGCCTAAATGGGTCTGTAGAAGTGCATCCTGAAGGGTTGTACTTCCACAAACCTGTGTGTTTAATAAATAAAATAAGTAAAAGAGCTTCTATGCGAAAACTAATCAGAGGTTTGCGCGAATTTAAGGATAACCATTTCCCATCCCATTTGGAACTATTTGAAAAGTTGGGAATGGGACAGAAACCGCGAGTTTTATTTATTACCTGTTCGGATTCACGGATTGATCCGAACCTGTTGACTAAGGCTGATGTGGGGGAACTGTTTATTATGCGGAATGCTGGCAATATTATTCCGCCCTATGGTAGCTTGAGCGGGGAAGGTGCAACGATTGAATATGCGATTCAATCGTTGGAAATTGAGCAGGTGATTGTCTGTGGACATACCCACTGCGGTGCGATGAATGGTTTATTAAAGCTGGAGCATTTGCGAGAAGAAATGCCGATTGTCTATGAATGGCTAAAACTTGCGGAAGGGACACGACGCTTGGTAAAAGAAAACTATAGCCATTTGCGGAGTAAGGAGTTATTAGAAATCACTAGTGCGGAAAATGTCTTAACGCAAATCGATCATCTCAAGACCTATCCACTGGTGCGATCGCGTTTATATCAAGGACGGTTAAATATTTATGGCTGGGTCTACAATCTGGAAACTGGTGAAGTGCTTGCCTACGATTCGGTGAGCCATTCCTATGTACCGCCACAGCATCAGTTAGTTGATGATCTGCCCGAACCATCTTTGCATACAACAGATATATCCGATCCCCTCGATAGTATGGTGATTAATTAGGGCATACAGCAATTACCGATCAAACGAACCACAAGAAGGATTTTGAAAGCGTTGCTTTGCAACGCTTTCAAAATCCTTCTTGTTTTTTTGAGTGCAAAGTGCTGTAAAGAGCCTTGCAGTGGCGTGGCTTTGCCACGCCACTGCAAGCAGCAAACTTTTGTCGTTGTTTGGTGACAGCTAGATGGCAGAGAACCGCTACAATTATTAAAAATTGTAAAGATTTTTATAACTTTTACTTGTACTGTCTCTTCAAGCCATACACAAACCTATGACTGAATTTGCTACTAAAATGGCTGAATCCCTTCAGCCTATTGCTGATCAATTCAAAGCTCTGAATATTCCTGCACCAGTGACTCACTGGGGACATCCATTTTTCATGGCGATCGTTATCTTTGCGATGGGATCATTTGTCGCTATTTCAGGATGGCGTGGGCGCACGGTCACAGATACCGAAGTTGCGATTAAAAACAAAGCCGATCATCGTAAAGTTGCCCCTTTAATGACTACTTTCCTCGCTCTGGGCTACAGTGGCGGTCTGCTTTCCCTCGTGATGCAAGGCAAGCCCCTACTAGAGAGTCCCCATTTCATCACAGGCTCAGTGGTTCTGACCTTGCTCGCCATCAATGGTGCAATCTCCCTCACTGGATTTGGTGGTAATAAGCCATTTTTGCGTAATGCCCATGCTTATCTAGGCAGTGCGATCGTGCTGTTGTTGTTTGTTCATGCGGCTTTAGGTTTGAAATTAGGGCTTTCGATCTAGACACTTTGAAATATGAGTTTTACCGTGGGTAAAACTCATATTTCAAAGCCTTGTTTAATTGCTATACCAGCCCAGATGGGTTAGTATTTGCATCTAAACACACCTTACCGATTTAACTCGCGATCGCCGCCATGGAAAACTGGGAGTTTTTGTTACAACGCAAAGGTGACAAGTCCTGGTTGCCCCTAGAATCTCCCACCGTTGAGATTTTGGAAGGGCAGTACAGACTCGCTGCACGCTCTAATTTAGCGAACGTGCCAGTGGGCATTGCGATCGCCTATCGTCCTCTTGCCGATGTCAGGCATCAACCCCTTCAGCAAAAACTGGTCAAACGCCTCAGTCATGACGGTTTGCTGATCGTGATGCCCTACACAAATTTTGTGCCAGGGCTATGGCAAATTGACTGTCTTTCAGTACAGGCTAATCCTACTCAAACCGAAGCGCAAGCTGAGCCTGAATTGGGGAATGCGGATGAAACTCCTCCATGGAAAAGAACGGTTAAGTTTGATGTAATTCCTGTTTCTTCCGAATTTGGTTCGGAATGGCAATATAGTGATCCTGACAGTGATATTGATGAAGATATTGAAACTCCTTCAGAGTTTCCTAATGATATCCACACTAATGCTTTGGGGATTGAGCAAACTGAGCCAAAACCACTAAGTTATAGTTCACCAATTTTAGATATTGCTGAGCAACGATCCACCGAACTCGTGCAATCGATGTTTGAGGAGTTTGCTCTATTTAATGATGAACTAGAGGAAGAGAATGAAGAGTCAGAGCCTTCGAGCGAAACTGCTAGCGATCGCCTCAATCTGGATGAACTTGTAAGTCCAGATCCCCTAGCTGATGTACAGGCTGATCTTCAGAGTGAATCACCACTGCAACCACGTATCCTACTGCGCCTGCAACAGCCTCAATATATTATCAATGATGACAATAGCTTTAATCTCACTGGTGATGCTTATACTCATGGTGAAATTGAAGTTAGTCTCAAAGATCCTCAGACCCTTGAGGTGCTGGTGCATGAGCGCTATGCGATCGCTAATGTTAATCGCAATGCATCAACAGGAGCGATTCCATTTGCCTATGCAATTGTGGTTCCTCCGCCATCAGAAGTTCAAGTCCTGATTGGAGAGGTTCAAATTCATCCACAGCAAGACTTTCAGCAGTATGGCGATTTATTCATCACTCAGCAAGCGATCGCTGTTTCCTATCCTGCATCACGAGTTCTCCCTGAAATGCTTAAGGAAGCGCAGAAATACCAGTCTCAGGATAATGATTCTGCTAGTTCTGCTACTCCTTCTCGAATTGATAATCCTTCTAGTTATCCACAATCTCCGCAGAGTTTTCCACAGGTAGCTAGAGTAACGGAAAATTTCTCAACTGAGCCAGAGCCCAAGGCAAAACCAGTTCCTTCTCTGAGTCTGCCGCCTTTGCCATCTAATAAGCCCAAACCCTCTGTGGCAGCACCAGAAGAGAATCAGTATCCTCCAGCGTCTGTCTCACTACCCCCATTACAACCATTACCCAATAAAGCTACTGCTCAAAATTTGAATTTGGAAAATCCTCCAATATCAGAGGACTATTCGCAGAGTTTTCCACAGGTGCAAATGAACGAGCTTCAGCAAATCGAAGCGGAGTTTGCGCGTACAGATTTTTCAGATAATGCCAATAATGCTTCTGTTCCTAAGGGAGACGAGCCAGAACTTTTGTATAGCTTTGAAGAGGAACTTCCTCAAGACTACGAAGAATTGCTAGAACAGCCCAAACTAGAATCTCAAGGTCAATCTTTACCGCCTCTCAAGAATATACCTGCATCCTCACGCGATAGCCATCGCAATAATCGCTTTCTCAATAAACTTCAAACCTTATCGGCAGAAGCGATCGCTGCTCAAAAAGCTAGTCAGCGTACCGAGGAATTATTACTCGATCACTTGCCTGCCAGTGCCCCCTTAAGCGGGTCTGAAAACCTATCGGGGCTATCCATTGATCTTGACAATCCTGATCAGCCACCCCTAACAATTGCGGAGGAATCAAGTCTGGCTGAGTTAGATCGCGAACTTGATCTAGAACTAGATCGCTTACTCGCTCCAGAACCAGAAATTCCTGAACATATTTTAAATGAATATGTTTGGGAAGAAAATATTGATCCTAATAACTTCCCGATTGGCAATGCGATCGCTTCGACGCTTTCCGAGACAGCCCAAACTATCCGCAATCTTCAGGAATCTTCACCCCAACCACTCTCCGAGCAGGAAACAGTTCCTATTCCTGAATTGATTGTGCCTATGGGTGAGATTGTGTCGGGTACACCGATGATAGTGACTGTACGCCTACCTGCGATCGCACCTAAGTTTTTTGTTAAGTTCTGGATTAAGGACTTGCAGACCCGCACGATTATCGATGGTCCCCGTTGGTTATTGGATTTTAGTGTGGTTCCTAATACGGAGTTCATCGAAACCCGCACAAATATTTCTATTCCCCTGAGCAGTGTCGATGTCGCATTTGAAGCGATCGCGATCGAAGCTCAAACCCAAAGAGAAAGCCATAAAGTTAGAGTCACTCGCGCTGTAACTCCTCCAAATTTGGCACAGGATATCTACGAATAAAAAAGGAGCGCTTTGCGCTCCTTTTTTATTCGTTTGGTGTAGATTTGCCGCACAAATTAAGTTACAAAATTCTTATGGCTTACCCTGTAGCCAGTAATAAGTCGCCATCGGTAATAGTGTCGCCAAAATTAATAGCAGAATGACAACTACATTAGAAGAACTCGCTTCCGTTTCCTCCTTTGTTGCGTAATTACTTGTCTCTGACTCTTCTACCACCAATAATGGTGCACCAGGGTCAGGATTACCTTTGAGTACAGCTTCTAAACGCGACATTCCTTCATTAACAGCTTGGTTGTAATTTGCCTTGCGTGCAGGATAGAGCATCGTCTCATCGGCAATACTGGTGGCAATGCTTTCGGGTAAGACTTCCTTCACCTTAGAGCCAGTTTGGATGGCAGTACGATGATCTTCCGTTGCGAGCAATAGCAATACTTGATTAGCTTTCTCAGCCTCTGTGGGGAACCATTTGTCGAATAATTCGGCGGCGAACTCGGATGCAGGTTGTCCTAAATCAATGCGCTGAATTGCGACCACATGGACTTCAATGCCAGTTTGTTCTGCGAGTTTTACTGCTTTGTTTGCGATTGTGCTTTTGGTCAGAGCGCTCAGTACCTCTGAGTCATCAATGACCCAAGTTTGATCTGTTAAAGTCTTAATCTCTGCAAGATCAGGAATGTCAGAGACCTGTAGTGCAAAGGCGGGAACCATCAATAAATTAAAGCTAATTAATAAAGCGATCGCGCCAAAACCTAGCCTTTGTAATCCTTGGCTGATCTTTGGTAATGCTTGGACAAAGCACCATAAACGCTGTAATAAATTTTTCATCACCATTTTTAAACCTGTAATTAAATTTTTTATTAAATAAGTAAGACATAAAACCGAGAAGAGAGTTGCGGCGCGAAGCGCCGCAACTCTCTTCTCGGTTTTTGTTTTTGTCCTAACATGACTGGCTACTGCTATAAAACTAATACCTATAAATTTACATTTTGCCTCAGACAAAAATATAAATTTCAAAAACTAACTGAGACTTAAGGGTTCTGCGATGTATTAATTTTGTAGCGTGAAGCTGCACTACAAAAATTGGTTTCTTATTTTATTGTGCGTCCCTAATGTTTATAAGCCAATAGTTTCATGGATAACTATTGGCTTGTTTTTCAGTGCAAATCGCTGTAATTAACTAATCCCCTTGGCATAGCTTTGAATTTCGCCAATATCAAATACTGCACCAAATTGTAAACCTTCCTTTGCGTATAGCTCAGCACCACCCTGTTGGCGATCGACCAATGTCAATACATGGGTCACCTTATAGCCTGCATCACGCAATTTCTCGACAGCCAGCAAGGCTGATTTTCCTGTTGTCACCACATCCTCCAGCACTACCACATTGGTATTAGGCGCAAGTTCTGGTCCCTCAATCCATGCGCCTGTCCCATGCCCTTTAGGCTGTTTGCGGATGATCAAAGCAGGAATTGGCTTGTTTTCGTAAGCAGAAACGACGCTAACTGCACTCACGATTGGATCAGCACCTAGGGTCAAACCAGCCACTGCCCCTGTGCCTTCTGGCAACATTGATAACAGGACTTGCCCTGTCCATAGTCCCCCAAAGGGATGCAATGTTACCAGCTTGCCATTGATGTAATATGTACTTTTTTGCCCAGAAGACAATGTAAAGTCACCACTTTTATAGGCAAGGCGACAAAATAGGTCTAGTAACTTTTCGCGATTTGAATGTTCCACAATTTTTGCTTGGGTTTTGTACTGAGATTTTGATTTTTTAGATGCTTGTTTTGGTAGTCCTAAAATATTTTGGTAAGGATGGACGGTGCATTGCGCCGTCCATCCTTGTCTAAATTTAGCAATACCTTTTTTTTAGTTTATAAGGTTGCGAATCCCTCCGTAACAGGAATTTGGTGTTTCTCTTTTTTGAAACCCGTCAATTTATGGCTGGATCTGCTACATTAGTCAGCGTCCAACTGTGAGGATGTGTATTTATATGAGTACTCGGTTCTCTTGGCTTGCTCCGTCACTGGTTGTAGCATCAACGCTGCTGGCTAGTGGTGCAGCTCTTGCCGATCCCCGACTTACCGATCAGGATGAATATCCTCGAAACTTTCCTGCTACCTATCCTCAGGTACAGAACAAAGTTTTGGATATGACCTCTGATCCTAATTTACCTGATGCCTATTTTCAAACTACATTTAGGGATCAATGGATGGAACGTCAATCGAATGCGATGCGAGCAATTCATCGGGAAATGATGGATTTGCAAACTCTTAGTGATGCGACGATTCGCACCCGTGATTTGCCATCTTCCTATTGCTCGTCGTTACTTGCTGAAGGATTTAATGGTTGTGCTGCTCCTGAAGAGCCAGCCCCTGCTGTTCCTGCTCCTAGAGTAGAGACTCCAGCCGCAGTACCTGCTGCGCCTGTCCCCGCTTTGTGGTAATCGGTTAATTACCCTAATAGAGTTTTTTGTGTTGAGACTATTTTTTAGAGGCAGTGCTTAGCACTGCCTCTAAAGTTTTATGGGTTGAGAGTTGCTGCATGGCAACAACTCTCAACCCATAAGGGAATGGACATTATGAATTTGGAAATATGCGTAAACGGCGATTGGGTTCGGAGCCGTAGCTTTCCGATCGCAGTTGATAATGTTCGACAAGTTCATGTTGCATTCGGCGAATTACCGATGAACGGGGGAGTAGCTCGACGGGCTGACCTTTAGGGATGACGATTTGCTCAACGGCGAGGCGAGTTTCTTCGAGGGCTTCGATTTCGTCTTCGGAGTCGCCATAGGCAAACATATTCAAGTCAGTAATTGTATCGGCAGGGCTTTCATCGATATGCAAGATCCGTCTGAGCGCACGATTGATTTGAGGTAGGGTGCTGGTTTTAATTGCGTGAATCGGGATTTGACGTGCCTCGGCAACTTGACGCACTTTGGAACTAGTACGAATTTGCGATCGCAATGCCAACACAATATCCGCCTCATCGAGATCCTTGGTGACTTCGATCGGTAAATTAATTGATTGAATTACCTGCTCAGTTTGATGGCGGCTGACTCCATAGAGATAGACATAGAGCGTCCCGAAGCGTTCTTGCATTGCTCCATAAACATTTGCCAGATCGTTAGCTTCTTCCTCTTCCTCATTGATATTGGGGCTACTGATATTGCTAGGACTACTGGTTAACTTGCTTGTTAAGTCTGCAATTTCAACATGGGGTTGCACCTGTGGATCGAGGGGAATGGGCTTCATTCTGCCCGATGCGCGCCAACCCTTAACTACAGGATTCTTGACAACTTCGGGGTTTTTCGGCTTTTCCTCGGTGGTGGTCACTTCACCCCCATCACTAACCGAGCGAATTTGTCGCCCGGGGTCGCGATCGCGCAGGAGCATATCAATGGTTCCCGCGACATCACTATGCACTGCCCAACGATAACGCTCCCACATTTCTACAGCAATATCAAAGGTGGGTTGCGCCTTGCGTTCGAGAATGCTCTTTTGGGGCAAACCGCGCCGCCGCATTTCTTCATCACCGAGGGTGACGGACTGAATCCCGCCGATCAAGTCCGAAAGTGTAGGATTTTTGATTAAATTAGCAAGTTGATTGCCGTGGGCTGTGCCGACTAACTGCACACCCCGCTCGGCGATCGTTCTGGCGGCGAGGGCTTCGAGTTCTGTGCCAATTTCATCGATGACGATCACTTCGGGCATATGGTTTTCTACTGCCTCGATCATCACTTGATGCTGCAATTCGGGCTGGGAGACTTGCATTCTTCTTGCGCGCCCGATCGCAGGATGGGGAATATCGCCATCGCCTGCGATTTCATTGGATGAGTCGATAATGACGACGCGCTTATTGAGGTCATCGGCAAGGACACGGGCAATTTCGCGCAGAGCCGTAGTTTTGCCCATCCCCGGTTTGCCGAGCAGTAAAATTGATTTGCCTGTTTCCACTAAGTCGCGAATCATGGCGATCGTGCCATAGACTGCCCGACCGACGCGACAGGTTAAGCCGATAATTTCGCCTTTGCGGTTGCGGATGGCGCTGATGCGGTGGAGGGTGCGCTCAATACCTGCACGATTATCACCGCCAAATTCCCCAACCTGTTTGACACAATGTGCTAAATCTTCTTTGGTAATTGGGTCATCGGTTAAATATTTAGTACTGTCAAAATACCTTGCTTCTGGCAATCTGCCCAAGTCCATCACAATTTCGACAAGTTGTTCTAACCCGCCGCAGAGTTCAAGACTGTTTTTGATGCGTGGTGGCAGAATATCGAGGAGTTGATCGAGGTTGTCTGTAACTTGCTTGCGGATGGAGTCCATTAGGCTTTTTAAAGGTTTTACGGTTAGGTTTTATAACTGAAAGTACTGCGAAGCAGTACTTTCAGTTTTGTTTGATTTGGGAAACTAATTGTTTGGCGATCGCTACGGCTTGCCAGAGTAAGCAGGGATGTTCCTCAAGGCGATCGGGTATTTCTTCACTACGACTTTCGAGAAAATCCATCACGATTTTCCGAGCATAGCTGCCATAGGCGACTCCCGCGACGGGAATATTCGCTTGGCGTAGTTTGGGAACGGTGCTGGCATTGGTTCCCCCTGCGAGTTGCACAAAGCCAAGGGGTAACTGAAAGTCCAATACTTTTCGCCCCAGTTGTAGGGCTGCCCTCGTTGCCCCATCACCGATATCACCACTCATGGGTCTACCATCGGTTTGCCAGATTAGCGATCGCGGCTGAGGTTGCATTCCTGCGATTAGCGATATGAGATAATCCCGTAAATTTTCGCTATCGGGGAAACTGACCGCCATCAATTGGAGCTTGGGGATGATCGGACTTAGGCGTTGCCAAAATGCAGCAAATTCTTGAGTGCGGTTGGGCTGTGTATGAATTTCGATCGCATCAACTTTTTGGTTAAGTACTTCATCAAAAATATCTTCAGGGACATAAACCTGTTCGCGAGTGTGAATAATCTGCACTGGACATAGCGGCAAACAACGACCGCACCCATAACAAAGATTTGATATAACCCCATTGTAATCATTCTTAAACTGGATTGCTGTGGTGGGACATACCTTTTCGCAGGGTCTTGGACAATCGCTGGGGCAAAGGGCAGGATCAAAAATCGCCTTGCGAAAGTGGGGGTCTTCACCATCGTTAAAGCTGACCATCACTAAGGGCGATCGCGTCGCGCCTAAATCGAGTGCGGCGGCAATTCCCTCCCTTGCCGCCGCGATCGTTGCAGGATCGGGAGCCATATCAATGCAATCTGCTCCTGCTAAGGTGTAGATCTGTGCCAAATGTCGAATGGCGGGTAAATGTTGATAACTCGCACCACAAATGAGCTTAAACCACTGGCGCGATCGCAAAGCTTCGATTTCCATAATTTCAGGACAAGTTACCAATAGTAATTTGCGCCCTGAAAACCCTCAATAATGCTGAATATTCTCGATTGTAACTGCGATCGTCGCTATTTAAGTAGCTCAGCATAGTTATAAATAAAAACCAGATTGCCATGCCGCCCGCTACGCGGGCGGCATGGCAATCTGGTTTTTAAGTTTACCTTAGCTACTTACAGCCATAAAATCTTGAAAGTGCTGCGAAGCAGCACTTTCAAGATTTGCCCTGTTTTTAAAGAGCTTTAAAGAGCGTGTTTTGCCACACTTTCATCAAGATTGGCAGTAGATATAATTTAGAAAATTAATCAGCTATAGCAGTCCTAAATCATTTGTAGATTTTTGGGTTTGTGGAAGTGCAACCCCTCGGGTTGCGCTTCTACAAAAAATTTAGGATTGCTATATCAGGGCTGACCCATAACAGGTATATCCAAAATGTCATTTATCGTCTCGACGATCGCTTCATTGATATCTGTACTTGTGTTTTTTAATAGCCAACGCTTAGTGGACAATCGCACAGCACAACTAGTGATCAAAGCGATCGCAGGTTTGATTGCTCTGGCGACCGCTATTAGTGCTTTAAGTCGATTATTGGTGGTGATACCTGCGGGCAGTGTTGGAGTCGAAGATTTTCAGGGTAAGGTCAGCGATCGCACCTTACCCGCAGGCATTCATGTTATTAATCCCTTTGCCGATGTAGTGCAGTTCTCGACCCGCATACGTGATGTGAAGGAAGAAATTGGGGCAACCTCCAAGGAAGGCTTAGCGATCGGAATTGATGTCAGTATTCAATACCGCATCGATCCTGCTAAGGCAGCAAGTGTCTATCAAAATATTGGTCTAGAGGAGCGCGAAATCATTGTGTCGCGATTTCGGTCAATTTCGCGGGAAATCGTCTCTGGCTATCCTGCGGAAGCGATCTATGCTACTAAACGCGAAGAAGTCAGCTTGAAAATTGCCGAAAAACTGCGATCGCAACTTTCTCCCCTCGGCTTTATCGTCGATGAGGCTTTGCTTCGCAATGTCAAGGTTCCTGATACTTTGCAGGCGGCAATTCAGCAACGTCTCAAAGCGGAGCAGGAAAATTTGCAGATGAAATTTGTACTAGAAAAAGAGACTCAAGAGGCTGAACGTAAGCGGATTGAAGCTAAAGGTCATGCGGATGCTCAAAAAATCTTGGCGGAAGGTTTAACGCCTGCGGTTTTGCAATTGAGGGCGATCGAGGCAACCGAAAAACTTGCCCAATCACCTAACTCTAAAGTAATTGTGCTGGGTAATGGTCAAGGTACACCCTTAATTTTGCCAGTTGAGCGAGATGTAAGCAAATCAGTTCCAGCAAATTAATTAAAGACAGCGCGAAGCGCTGTCTTTAATTAATTTGCTCGCAACGCGCTGTAAAAAGCCAAAAATGATGTGCCTCCCGCGTAGCGGGAGGCACATCATTTACTTATTTCTTGTTCTTTAAGGTGGTGGTGCTATCAATGACACCATCACTACCCTTGTCAAGCTCAATTGTGAGGCTGCCTCCTTTGCCAGTCCATTTGGCATAGTTTAAATAGAGGGTATCTCCTGAATCTAGCGTCAGATCTTCACCCTCAAATTTTTGTTCGGTCTTGTCATCGATCCGACTGATGAGCAAATTAAACTTTGCTTCCTGCTTGCTTTCACTAATCTTGATACCAAGGCGACCTTTGGCAGTATCTAGATTGGCGCTAATCGTACCACCCGCATCGATCTCTATTCCATCAAGCTCAAACTCATAGTCATCGTTCTTGCCAGAAGTTCCAAATATAATATTGGGAGCTTCCTCATTGCTGGGTTGATAGGATAGGCTCTGCCCACTAGCATCGAATTTGATCTTGTCCTTTTGCCCTGCTAATAACTTAATACCTTCTACGGCAAGATCGTAGCCAGGTCCTATCATCGCGACATCGGTTAGTTCTTTCCCATTACTTTTTTTGTTGCCTTGCAAGTTAATTGTGAAGGGGACATTCAGAGGAATATTGTAGACGGGTTCCTCATCATCCTGCCAGAGTTCACTGCTCCTGATCGGAATGAATGTTGCCCCAGAAAACGTGTTTACAAATTTTTCATTCTCATAGCCAATTTTTTGATTGCCATTAGTAATTAGTAGGTCAGCATCGCCTTCGAGAAAGATTTGATTAAATTTCGCAGCGATCGCATCTCCTGTATTTCCCTTATGAGCTACTGTTTTCTCAGCACTATTTTCAGCAGATGTCTCGTCGCCACAGAAATTACAGGCTTGACGCTCGTAGCGAGGTGGGGTGGGTGTCAAAGTGAGGGTTTTGGTCTCAGCGTCACCGATATAAATTGATTCAGGCTCATCAGGATTAGTGGCGGCGTTATATTTCCATGTATTTGCATTGCGATCTATTTCGAGTTTTCTCTCTATTTTGGGATGGTTATTGTCATAGACCATGACTGCATATTTGCCATCGCCTAGATCTTCCACTCCATAAGGGGTAATCGCATGACCGCCTTTAAACCCAGCCTGATAAATTCCCATTGTGTAGGTTTCATCAATGCGAGCGTTCAGTTTCATTGTAGATAAAAGGATATCTAGCAATTCGGAAGGAGTTTTGTCTTTAATTTCGCTTTTTGCGGTTGGTTGAGCATACTGGGTGGCAAACCAGTAGGCAATTTCGCGCTGAAGCTTCTCATTCCCCTGTAAGGCTAGATCTGGGGTATTCCCAAATCCACTCACCTTGTCTTTATCAGCATAGAGAATCATGCTAAGAACCGCCATTCCTTCGCAATGTCCACCATTCATGGATTTATTGACTTCTTCCATCCATTGCTGGGCGGGAGGTGTCAGGATACAATTTTCCCCACTGGTAGCACAAACCCGATTCCCAAACATCCTTTGCATTTCTACAGGCGAGAGATTTTTAATGCTACTATCCTTGCCGTAATTCTCAAAACTGAACCCATTGGCGGCTGGACGGAAACCTAAATCTACGGTGAGAGCGCCGGAGGTCGCTGATGTTGCTTTGGTCTTGTCTAAGGAGATTGCCCCCTTATTGCTGGACAGAATGGCAGAATTAGATTGACATCCCACCAAAATCATGATCAAGGAGATCGCGGAGACTACTAGAAACTTAAACCAACGATTAAACAATCTAACAATGCTGATCTTTTTGTGTTCACGCATTTGATTTCAAATATTTTGAGCAATCCTGATAGGTTAAGTTACTCAAACTGTTAAAATTTTTGTAAGGTTTAATAAAATTCTTTACAGTTTTAGTTATAAAACGCAGACAGGATCGCAAAACGTGAGAATTGCAGTAGATGCGATGGGTGGGGACTTTGCCCCACGCGAAGTGGTTGAAGGAGCAATATTAGCTCAGACTCAATTAGGTGTAGATATAGCGCTAGTTGGCGATCGCGATATTCTCGCGAACTACCTCAAGCAACATAACTATAAGGAAAGCGATCGCCTAGAGATCGTGCCATCGGAAGGCATCATCGAAATGGATGATGAACCCCTCGAAGGGCTACGCCGCAAGCCCAACTCCTCGATCGCCGTTGCCATGAATTTAGTCAAGCGCAAGCAAGCAGATGCTGTGGTTTCGGCTGGACATTCTGGCGCAGCAATGGCAGCCGCCCTGCTCCGATTGGGGCGTTTACCGGGTGTAGATCGACCTGCGATCGGCGCATTATTTCCCACACAGGTTCCCCATAAGCCTGTATTGCTACTTGATGTTGGGGCAAACGTGGATTGTCGCCCTAAATTTCTAGAACAATTTGCGATCATGGGTTCGCTTTACAGTAAATATGCGATCGGTATTCAAGAGCCTAAGGTCGGGTTGCTAAATATTGGCGAAGAAGCCTGTAAAGGTAATGAGCTAGCGATTCGCGTGCACCAGTCCTTACAGGATAATCAGCAAATTTTATTTGCTGGCAATGCCGAAGGTCGGGACATTCTGAAAGGTCAGTTTGATGTCATTGTCTGTGATGGCTTTGCGGGTAATATCGTCCTCAAATTTGCCGAGGGTGTCGGTAATGCCGTCATGCAAATCCTCAAGGAAGAATTGCCCAAAGGCTGGCGCGGTAAGCTTGGGGCATTACTCTTAAAACCTAATCTCAAGAAGGTCAAAGAACGCATTGATGCCGACGAGTATGGTGGCGCTTTATTGCTGGGTGTTGCAGGTGTCTGTGTAATTGGTCACGGTAGTTCTAACGCCGTCAGTATTCGCAATGCTATCCGTGTGGCTAAGGATGCAGTAGATAACGAAGTCCTAGAGCGTATCCGTGGTCAAATCAAGCCCAAAGTAGCGGTTCCTGCGGATGATACCCCCGACGATCCGCCCACTTAATACTCATATTGTTGTCGCAGAGCGGCAGCAATATAGCTTTTTATTTATCCAGATCAAATACAGCCCATGA
This sequence comes from Pseudanabaena yagii GIHE-NHR1, assembly GCF_012863495.1. Taxonomy (NCBI): domain Bacteria; kingdom Bacillati; phylum Cyanobacteriota; class Cyanophyceae; order Pseudanabaenales; family Pseudanabaenaceae; genus Pseudanabaena; species Pseudanabaena yagii. The sequence goes on along the minus strand of NZ_JAAVJL010000001.1, from coordinate 2,054,500 downwards.
CTAATACTGAATCTTCTCTCCTTGGAGTACGTTTTATTGGTAGCGGTTCCGCCGTTCCCGATCGCGTATTGACTAATCAAGACCTTGCCCAAATGGTAGATACCAATGACGAGTGGATCTCCTCGCGCACAGGTATCAGAGAGCGTCATATTGCCGATGGTGAGAATGATTCAGTAGCTAACTTAGCGGCTAAAGCTGCCCAACAGGCGATCGCTGCCGCAGGTTTGCAACCCGAAGATATTGATCTGATTATTTTATCTACTTCTACCTCTGATGATCTGTTTGGTACAGCAGCACGAGTACAAAAAATTCTAGGAGCAGAGCGAGCTGTTGCTTTTGATCTGGTGGCAGCCTGTTCAGGATTTGTGTTTGGCTTAGTTACTGCTTCACAATATATTCGTACAGGTGCTTACAAAAACGTTTTGCTAATTGGGGCAGATGTCCTCTCGCGTTGGGTCGATTGGCAAGATCGGCGCACTTGTATTTTGTTTGGTGATGGGGCAGGAGCGCTAGTTTTGCAAGCTAGTAGCCCAGAGCATCCCCAGAATAACCTATTAGGCTTTGAGATGCGGAGTGATGGCAAAGGTAATGAGTTCTTAAATATCAATTATTTAGGACGCAATACCTTTCATCCGATTACGATGAATGGGCAAGAGGTTTATCGTTTTGCGGTGCGTCGCGTGCCAGAGGTAATCGAAAAGTCTTTGCACTATGCCAGTTTGGAAGTTAATGATCTTGACTGGTTGATCATGCACCAAGCTAATCAGCGCATTATCGATGCGGTCGTCAATCGTTTTGGGATTGATCCTGCTAAGGCGGTGAGCAATATGGGAAAATATGGCAATACCTCGGCGGCTTCAATTCCGATCGCGCTGGATGAATGGGTAAAAGCAGACAAAATTCAAAAAGATCATTTAATTGCGATCGCAGGTTTTGGGGCAGGCTTAAGTTGGGGCTCGGCAGTATTCCGTTGGGGCTAGACCTTTAAGCGGTTTTTAGGAATCCATTTACCCAGACCCTTTAAGCGATCGCGCCAAGTCAAGCAATCCCGAACTTCTGCGGGTAACAGGCTTGCCATATAGCGTAGTTGTGCTTGAGACAATGGTGATCGTCCACAAAAAAATGGATGTCTGGGTTGGCGACCGCAATAGCCCAAAAAGATCGCTGAGCGGTCAGCTTTAGTCGGTGGTTTACCCCGATGGTAATACTTAGCCGTATCCACAAAAATTACCGTTCCCGCTTTACCGATACAGGTTTTACGCCAGTTATCTAGCATTTGTTCGGGCAAGAGCGCCTCAAGGTCTCGTTGATAGGCGGTTTTGTACTTCTGGAGTGATTTAGAATTTAAAGCCATATTGATGAATTCATTGGCGGCTGGTGTAACACACTCAAAAGGTCCTCCATCCTCATCAACATCATTGATATAGATACCAATTTTGATCATTTGCCAGTCTTCTTTGTCCCGATGCCATTTACGGGGTCCTGCTTCTCTACTATCAGCAGGGCTGTAGTAGTAGGACAGTCCATCATAGGCAACGGGTAGCTTGAGATAGTTTTCAATTATGCGTAAAAGTTTGGCATCCGCGCCCCACAAAAACAATTCGGGATAACGCATGATCTGCTCTGCGCTTGCCGTCAGCGTATGTTTGCCCATATAGAGGAGGGGAAGCTTCGCTTTGTCTCTTAGTTCTTGAGATATTTGTTGGGCTGCAAGCAAAAAGCGATCGCTGAAGGGAATTGCTAAATCATCTAGATGTGTGACTGCAACTCCATATTGTTCTAATTCTTGGACGATTTTGACTTCATCAGGATTCAGGCTACTGAGCAACAATTGATGCTCTTGTAGCAATTGTTGGTAGCGAGGATAAAGAAGCTCTTTCTCAATAATTTCTAAATTACTAATAAATAGTGCAATATCTGAGGGAATACTAATTAATCTTTGCCATAGCTGATCAATAGTCTGAAATATTTGAGATATGACGATTTGAATCACGCAAATACATCCTGTGCCGTATTTTTAGGTCTGTAGTCATGTCTCGGATTGTCTCAAAGACCGATGATTCTCTAAAAAGTTGCCAGCATATATACTTACAACGATTTGTGCTCAAATCCAAACCAAGAAGAATTTTGAAAGCGTTGCTTCGCAACGCTTTCAAAATTCTTCTTGGTGTTCTTCGGTAATTGCTGTAGCTATCGCTTCTCAGCGTATTCTTCTCCAGTAGCTAGCAAATATTTCTTTAAACCCAGATTGTGATGCCGCCCACGTAGTGGGCGGCATCACAATCTGGATTTGAGCTACTTAATCGCTCAAGCCAGCCAAGTTAAGATTTCATGGTTGACGCGCTCAGGATTGTCATCATGGGCGCAATGTCCTGCATTTTCTAAATAAACTAAAGAGGCATTGGGAGCATATTGGACTAAGCGTTTGCCTTCGGATGGAGGGATGAGGCGATCACGACTTCCCCACAAAATCAATAATGGAACCTGTAATTTGCTAAGGGCTTGTGTCAGGCTTGGTGAATAATTGGGCTGATTGAGACTGCGATTGAGGCGCACAAAGGCTTCAGCAGCTTGGCGATCGCGTGCTGGTTTGGCAATAATTTCTACTAGTTGATCATCAACGCGATCGCGATCGCAATAGACAATTCCTTTTAACACGAAGCGAATCATCCAAGGTTGACGGAATAGATAAAAGAGTGGTTTTACGAAAATGGCATTAACGATCGCTTTGACTGCACGTTCTAATGGCTGTAGCCATTTCGGAACTAAGGCTTTAAAAGCTTCGATATCAGGCAGACTGATAGTGACGACTCCTGCGGCGATTTCGGGATGATGACTGGCGGCAATTGCGGCGACGAGAGCACCAATTGAGTTACCAATAATGATCATGGGTACGCCCACAAATTTTTGCCAAAAGCTCAACACCTGTTCTACCCACAAATAGATAGAATAGTCAGTCGGTGGTTTCTCGGATGCGCCAAATCCCAATAGGTCAATGGCATAGACGGTATGCTCTGCCGCGAGGGCGGGAATGTTATCGCGCCATTGATCCATTGCTGCACCAAATCCATGAATTAATAGAATTGGGGGCTTGTTAGCATCGACATTCTGCGATCGCCTTACGCCATAATGCGATCGCCATCCTCTAAATTCCCAATCGCCATATTCTAGCCCTATAGTTCTATTCATTATTACCAATAATTCCTAATCAAATCCATAATAAAGGCTCGCTTAGGGAATTGATGAGAAAAAAGATACCACCGAGTTTGTACGGCTTCGACTTCGCTCAGCCAACGTTGGCTGAGCGAAGTCGAAGCCGTAGGTACTTTAATTAATCGCAAGTCCCTTAGCGAGCCTTTATTGTTTAAACATCCTTGGCGCGAACTAGGCGACCGTCACTGGTAACGTGCAATCCACATTCTTGATTGCTCATTTCCCACCACCAACGACCAGCACGCAGATCCTCACCTGCTTGAATGGCTCTGGTACAGGGCGCACAGCCAATGCTTGGGAAGTTCTGATCATGGAGAGCGTTGTAGGGAACGTCATTGGCGCGAATGTAATCCCAAACCTGTTCATTTGTCCAATCGATCAATGGATTGATTTTGGCAATATTGCGATCGCCATCTAGTTCAACGGTTTCCATCGTGGAACGGTTCGCAGTTTGGTCACGACGTAGTCCTGTAATCCAAGCATCTAGACCCTTTGTTGCCCGACCAAGTGGCTCGACCTTGCGAATGAAGCAGCATTGCTTGCGATTTTCCACGCTGTCATAAAACAGATTAATGCCCTTAGCACTTACCATCTGCTCCACTGCTTCCGCTTGAGGGAACATGATGCGAAGTTGCAATTGGGGATATTTTTGTTGAACTTTGGCGATTACGTCATAGGTTTCGCTATTGAGTCGCCCTGTATCGAGGGTGAAGACATGGGCATCGGGCTTGATTTTGGCGATCATGTCAATCAAGGTGACATCTTCGGCTCCGAAGCTAGATGCGAGGGAGATATTTTTGTAGTTGCCGAGTGCCCATGTGAGGACTTCTTGAGGAGTTTTGCCCTTGAGCTGTGCGGCGGCGGTGTCAATGTCTGTTTGTAGGGTCATTATTGGCTGGGTGAATCTTGTCTTCAAAATATAATGTTATTATGGCTTGTACTCAAGTTGGGAAATTACGACTATTACGGATAACTACAGGGTTTTATGCTGAGTTGAAACCCAGAGAAATTTTTAAAAGCGCTGCAATGCCGTGCTTTCAAAATTCAGGTAATTCTAAAGTTTGTGAATTCTAGGGCGTATATTGATGTAGTACCTAGCAATGCAGATTTTAAAAATCAAGCAAACTAAATCTGGGACGTTGCGGCTGGAGAACAATAGTTATGGAAGAGTTATTAGAACTTAGGGAATTGCTGGTAGGTGGCAACATCTCTGACGCGTTGCTGTTGGTGGAGGAGATGACGGAGATGAGCAAGGATGACAAAAGGAAATTATTGCGAACCTTCAGAACTACGCGAGACCATAGAAGAAGCCTATGAGATTGCCATAGATGCTGCTGCGAGTGAGGCTTTTGAGGGTAGATATGAGGCAGATGAGTTGGGAGCAATGGTTGATCGCGAAGCAATTATCAATCAAGCGATCGCTTTAGTTTCTGGTAGTAATCCCATAAGCGATCGCCCAATTCCTTAGATTTCCTATAGCTGAGATAAAATCAAAATATTGGTAAATCATTGGTGTAAATATGGAACCAGTTTCTCTGCTTGTGGGGTTGTTAGTAATTGTAGGAACAGGCTCGTTAACCAAGGTTGGTGAAAATATTACTGATGAGACGGTGAAACTGGCGCGATCTCTTTGGTCTGTTCTCAGTCGTAAAGCTCCAAATACACAGACGGTAAAAGCGATTAGTGCGGGTGAGGATTTTGATGCGGGACAAGCGGTAATCGATGTGGAGGCGATCGCGGATGATCCTGAAGTGACAAAGTTATTGGATCAGGTGCGATCGCTTTTGACAAGTAACAAGGAACTAGCAGCGAAGGTTGAGACTTTGCAAGCACAACTGAGTCAGTCAAAATCTCAGAATCCTAATAAGTTAGCCGAAAAAATTGGTATTGTGGTTCAGAGTGGCGGCAAGGCAGATATTACAACGTTCAATATGTAGGTGATCGCTATGCTCGAAGCTCAAGATTTACGACCTTTGCTCAAGGAGTTGCTGCGGGAAATGTTTACGCAGGAGCGCGATATGTTAGCTGAGTTGATTTATGAGGTTATGGAGGATGTAGCGATGGCTATGGCGATCGCTGAGGGTAAGGATAGCGAAAATGTGGGACGGGGTGAAATTTTTGCATTACTAGAAGGCTAACTATGACCAATAAACGAACAGGGCTGGAGCATGTGAATGTTGGAGGAGACGCTGATATCAATGTTTCCCAAGAGATTCATCATGAGCCAAATAAGGTTGCTGACAAGGTGGGGATTGTTGCTCAGGCAGAGAGTGTTGTAAATATTGAAAATTTCAACCAAATTATTCAGGAGGCGAAGCGGGCGGGGAGCTTGATTAATTTGCCGCAGAGTAATGTGACTTTTTTTGCGGGACGGGATGATGACCTGCAAGAAGTGCATAAACTTTTGCAGCAAAATCATAGGGTGGCGGTGGCGGCTTTTGTCAAAGGCATGGGTGGGATCGGTAAGTCGGAACTGGCGCTGCAATATGGGCTGCGGCATTTGCAAGACTATGGTGGCGGGATCTTTTGGTTACGGGCAAATGAGGGGAACTTGCCAACGCAGTTACAGGATTTTGTGGTGGTGCAGCTTGGGGAAAAGATGCCCGATGGGTTGGATAGTGGTGAGAAGTTGGCGGGGTATTGCTGGGCGCGGCTAGGGAAATCTCTGAAGGGGCAGATGTTGGTGATTTTGGATGATGTGAAGGACTATGCAAAGGTGGAGCCGTTTTTGCCGCCCCTTGATGGCAATTTTCGGGTGTTGGCAACGACAAGGCTGGGGTTGGGGAATGCGATGCAGCAATATACTTTGGATGTGTTGGAGTTGGCGGCGGCGGTGGATTTGTTGAGGTCGTTTTTGCCTGAAGCCGATCCGCGTCGGGGTAGTGAAGCGGAAATTGAGCAGCTTTGTGAGTGGTTGGGGCGGTTGCCTTTGGCGATCGAGTTGGTGGGGCGGTATTTGGCAAGGAAACCTGATCTGTCGATCGCGAAGATGCAGGAGCGCCTAGAAATGAAGAAGTTACAGCAGGATGCGCTGACAGATAAGCAAAGACGGGCTTTGACAGAGATGACTGCAAAGCTAAATGTGATCGCGGCGTTTGATTTGAGTTGGCAAGACCTATCGGAGGGAGCGCAACGGCTCGGCTGCTTGCTGTCGTTGTTTGCGCTTGCGCCGATTGATTGGCGGTGGGTTATGGATGCGATGGGTGAGGATGAGGAGGACTTAGAGGCTTGGCGTGATGATGAGTTATTAAATCTGCATTTGTTGGAACGGACGGGAGAAGGGGAATATGCACTGCATCAACTTTTGCGAGAATATTTTCAATTTCAATTACAACAACATCCCCAATGGCAAGCCCTGCGGCAACAGGTGGCGGTATCGCTGCTGAATATTTCTAAGGGCATCGGACAAACAATCACCATTGATCAAGTCAAAGAAATTGCACCTACAATTCCCCATTTAGAGATCCTCGGACGGGAACTGTTGGAGCATATTCCTAATCCTGCAGAGGATTTAGTTTGGGCATTTTTGGGAATTGCTTCCTATTACAGAGGTCAAGGACTATATGCTCTGTCAATTCCACCTTTGGAAACCTGTCTCAAGGAAACGGAATCACGCTTAGGAGCAGACCATCTCGATGTCGCCACCAGTCTCAACAATCTCGCAGAACTTTACGATTCGCAAGGGAAGTACAGCGAAGCCGAACCACTCTATGTGCGATCGCTCTCGATCAAAGAAAAGCAACTAGGAGCAGACCATCCCTCTGTCGCCACCAGTCTCAACAATCTCGCAGGACTTTACTATTCGCAAGGGAAGTACAGCGAAGCCGAACCGCTCTTGCTGCGATCGCTCGAAATCGATAAACGCATCTATGGAGAAGACCATCCCGAAATTGCAACCGATCTCAACAATCTCGCAGAACTTTACCGATCGCAAGGGAAGTACAGCGAAGCTGAACCACTCTATGTGCGATCGCTTTCGATCATGGAAAAGCAATTAGGAGCAGACCATCCCTATGTTGCTTCCAGTCTCAACAATCTCGCAAGCCTTTACGAATCGCAAGGGAAGTACAGCGAAGCCGAACCTCTCTATTTGCGATCGCTCTCGATCAAAGAAAAGCAACTAGGAGCAGACCATCCCTCTGTCGCCAACAGTCTCAACAATCTCGCAGGACTTTACGAATCGCAAGGGAAGTACAGCGAAGCCGAACCTCTCTTTCTGCGATCCTTAGAAATTTTCATAAAAGTTCTTGGACAAGATCATCCCCATACCCAAACAGTCATGGTCTCTCTCATGATGTTGCGATTACAAATATCTACAGGTATGAGTTCCGAAGCATTACAACAAATGATTGCCAATAATCCTGATGATATAATGCAACTACTGCAAGCCATGAATCCTAACTCATAAGCCAAGAAATAGGAAAAATCAGATGTATCAAGTTACCGTTGATTATGCCAAACAGAACCTTGATGAACTATGCGATCTTGCCACCAAAGAAACTGAGGGCGTGGGTATCCTGCATCGCGATCGGGTTTATCGATTGATTACCCAAGAGGAATGGGAATCATTAATGGAAACAGCCATGCTCATGCAAGTTCCCGATCTGCTTCAGCAAGTAGAAATAGCTAGACAAGAATATCAAGCAGGAGAAACATTCAGTATGGAGCAGATTTTCGGATGAAATCTTATCGAATTGTTTTCTCAAAGCAAGCCAAAAAAGATATTGACGAACTCACTCCCAAACAAAAAGCAAAACTGCAAGACATATTACAAAACGTTATTCTGCCTAATCCCTACATTGGCAAACCCTTAAAAGGCGATCTAAAGGGACTCTATTCCTATCGATTGAGTCTCAAAGATCGCATTGTCTACGAAATTTATAATGAAGACTTAGTAATTCTCATCATCAGAGCAAAAACTCATTACGGGGAATGAGATATCTTGAATCGGCGATCTCGCAGGACTTTACGAATCGCAAGGGAAGTACAGCGAAGCCGAACCTCTTTATTCTTATAACAACTCTCCTGTTTCTTGTAAAGAATGTAAGCGGTGATAGATGCCACCTTGAGCGAGAAGCTGCTGATGGGAGCCGATTTCGACGATCGCACCTTTATCTAAGACGACAATTTTATCGGCTTCACGCACGGTGCTAAGACGGTGAGCAATCACAATTGTGGTGCGGATTCCCTGAATGCGCCGCATGGCAAGTTGAATTGATCGCTCAGATTCGTAATCAAGGCTAGAAGTGGCTTCATCAAAGACGAGAATATCGGGATTGACTAGCAAAGCTCTAGCAATGCCCAATCTTTGACGTTGACCACCAGAGAGTCGCACACCCCGTTCCCCGACGATGGTGTTATAGCCCCTTGGTAGTAAATGGAGAAATTCATCAACACTAGCGATCGCACAGGCTTCTTGCACTTGGGCAAAAGTTGCCGTAGGATTTCCATACATGAGATTATCCATCAAGGTTCCATTAAAGATATCCACCTCTTGATGGACGATCGCTAGACGTTTACGATAGCCCGTGATATCGAGTTCGGTGATATTTGTTCCATCAATCAAGATACCGCCACTTGATGGCTCGAAATAACGGAACAGCAATTTAACTAAGGTGGATTTGCCAGAACCTGATTTCCCTACTAGAGCAACGGTTTCGTAGGGTTCGATGATGAATTGGATTTTTTCGAGAACAGGGCGATCGCGATCGTATCCAAAGGTGAGATTGCGGAATTCGACTTTGCCTGCAAAGCGATATTGGGGATATTTGGTGTTGGGGTATAGCGCGATCGCGGCATCTTGTCCATTGGCTTGTTTCATGAACTCATGGAAGCGCAACATTGAGGAATAGCGACGGGCAAAGACTTCGGCAAGTAAACAAATCGGTTTGATTTCCGAATAAGCCATACTTGCCAAGGTGGAAATGGTGATGAAGTGTCCGATGGACATCTTGCCACCAAAGGTAGCGAATAGGGCGGCTCCAAATACGACAAATTGGCAAGCTTCCAGTACCGTATCGCGCACCATGCCTAATTTTACATAGCCAATGTGAATGCCCCAGAGAGAGACTTTGGCTTCCCGTTCGAGACGTTCGCTTTGGCGTTTATATTCCTTTGCTTCATTGGCAAAAGCCTTGACGGTCTTGATGCTGGTAATAATTTCGGAAGTGCGACTTTCAGTATTCTCTTGATAGATGTCGAGGTTTTCTTCCGTTTTGACTAATCCCTTCAGTTTTTGCAAACTTCCTAATAGCACCAAAATAAATGACACTAAAAAGAATGCTGAGATCCACCATGCGATCGCACAGATGATCACAAAAATTCCGAGGATTCGCACGACTTTAGGAATCAATTGCCCTGCGATTTCGGGATATGACCACATGTGATTGGCTAAACCTCGCGCTACACGTCCTGCAATCCTGCCCGCATTATTCTCATCGTAAAACTCGATGGGCAGAGTCAAAATTTTGGCGATCGCTTTTTGAGTCTGATCGCGGCGCGATTTAAGGGCAATTTCCCAATGAAAGTTATTGGCAATCCAGACCTGAATCGGTGCGCGTAAAACCGTCACCACAAAAATTAAGCCTGATAACATAATTAATGCTGTGGTGGGATTCGGAGACTGTCCAAAAATACTCGCCATGGCGATGACAAGGCTATTGATTTCAGGATCGAGAGATCGCCCTGATAACACATTCAGGATTTGCCCAACGGTATAGGGAACGGCGAGGTCGATGATTTCAAATAGACTAGAACCTGTAATGCTCCAGATTGCCGTGTTGCGATAGCGTTTAAAATAACGGACAATGTCCCAAAAGTTAGCGGTCATGCTCATTCAAAGAAATTAATTGGCGATCGAAGAACTGTTGCTGAAACAGGATTTCATTGGCAGCTTGGATAAACTGTTTAGTGATAGTTGATGATTGCGTCGATGATTGTGTTGATAAATGATCGGCGGCAACAGAACTGATGCTTATTTGAGGATCATCTAGTTGATCATTACTTTCATTATGAACGATCTCCACAACATAGCCATATTGTCGCAATTCCTCAAAGCCAAGCTGCAAGACACTTTGATCTTCGATGCCTAATTTAGCAATTAATTGCGATCGCTTAATCTCTTTGCCTGTACGACTAAGGTATTTAGCGATACCCACAAGGGTTTGCCATGCGATCGCGCCGTTAATCTTTTCAGGATTGGGATAAACTAGCGCTAGGGCTTGATCGGATTGCGCCGCTTGCTCGATGAGCATGTTTAAATCATGCCAACTCGTAGGACAGCGATCACAGATTGTAGCTTCTAATTCTTGTTCTAATTGCCCATGCCCACGCAGGTCGATGATTTTCAGATTGGGATTGTGCTTTTTGATGGAGTTTGATGCAAGCGTAGATTCCTCGGACTTTAGTGGGGCGCTTTGAGCATAGATATCCAATAAACGTACATCATAACGTTTGCGAAAAGCGTTATCCACTAGCTCAATCACCACATCACAGGCGGTATCTGGCAACTCATAGCTATAATGTCCCCACCAATCTCCATGAATTTGATTGCCTTGGCGATCGCTTAAGGTAAATTCGGTTTTGATATATTCAACTTTTTGTCCTTTATGAGTGCGAATATTAGCATTGGATATATCGACAAACTCACAGTTCCGCACTAGTAACTTCGGCGTAGGGTTGCCCATGCCAAAGGGCTCTAACTGCTTGAATTCATTAAATAAATCCTTATTTAAATCCGCAATTTTTACTTCCAAATCAATAGTTATCGCCTTGCTTTGTAACTGTCCATATTGGCTCCAAAAGCGCTGATCGATCGCCTCAGCAAGTACTTGTAAATTCTCCAGTGCAAAGCTCAAACCACCTGCGAGGGGATGACCTCCAAAGCTCAGCAATAAATGCTCTTGTCCCTTCAGTAGTTCATAGAGATTGATTCCTTCTAGCGATCGCGCACTGCCTTTAGCGATACCATCCTCAACCGTACAGAGAATCGTCGGGCGACCATATTCCGCAACCACTTGACCTGCGACTAATCCCAAAACTCCCACCGACCATTGGGGATCGGCAAGAATAATAATTCCCGTTGTTGATAAATCAAGTTGTTCAATTTTTCCTTGTACCTGCTTAAATACCCTCTTTTGCAAAGCTTTGCGCTGGGTATTTGCCAATTCCGTTTGATCGATTAAAGACTTGCAAACCTTCTCATCACGGGTGGTGAGCAGTTCCACACATTTGCGGACATCGCCCCAGATGCGGCTGACGGCATTAATTCGTGGCGCAATGCCAAAGCTGATATCAATCGGGCGATCGCCAACGCGCTTACATTGTTCTAGGAGCATCCGTACACCGAGGCGTTTCTTTTGTCGCAAGACCTCAATTCCCTTTTGGGCAAGATAGCGACAATCGCCTGTCAATTGCACTAAATCCGCAACTAGCCCGATCGCCACTAAATCTAATAAATCCTCTAGGGGCTGTTGGGGAATTTCAGGCAGTGTTTCATAGAGTGCTTCCATTAATTTATAGGCAACCGCCACACCTGACAAATGGAACAAGGGATGCTCACTATTTAAATAACGCGGATTGATAATTGCGACGACATGGGGACGTTCATCGTGCAAAGTGTGATGATCGGTGACAATCACATCAATTCCTAGTTCGTTAGCGTAATTAATTGCCTCTAAACTAGTGCTGCCCGTATCACAGGTAATAATTAAATTGACAGATTTTCCTATGGATTCACATTGCGATTGCAGATCATCTAATCCCCTGATCGAGATGCCATGAGATTCCTTGAGACGATCGGGGATATAAAAAACTAAGCGATCACCTTGTGTAAAAAACTGCCCTAATCCTTCCCATAATACCGATGTCGCCGTAATCCCATCCGCATCAAAATCTCCCCAAATCGCGATCGTTTCACCTTGTTCATAGGCTTTTTGAATTCTGGCGATCGCCTGTTGCATCTCAGGAAAAGCAAAAGCACTCGTCGGTTGATAGGCTTCCGTATATAAAAATGCGTCTACTTGCTCAGGCTCAAATATGCCTCTTTGCGAAAGTAACCGTGCCGCAAATTTGCCAACTTTAGCAACTAACCAAGTTGGTGGTTCAACGGTTTCTAAAATATGCCAATTGGTTGGTGACATGTCTATTCCAATAGTTTTTTCTCCCCAAATAACACAAATGTATGAACTATTTGTAGACTTAGCTCAATGGTAGTCTTGATAACTTGCCACCATTCAAGATGATGGCGATTAATTTTTTTGTGATCGCTTAGGTTTAGACGATTTAGGTATCTTGGTTTTTTGGGAAAGCTTTTTTAGTTTTTCGACTTGTTTGAGGGTGAGTCCTGTAAATTGGGCAACTAATTCTACGGAAATATTGGAAAGCAACATATTTGTGGCAATTTGATTAGCAGTTTCAGCTTTGCCTTCAGCCTTACCTTGGAGTAAAATCTCTTGATAAATTACTGATTCTTTCATAATCTCACTCCTCAAAAGTCTTTGGATGATTTCTTTATTCAGGGCTATACCTGATATTATAGCGGTCGAGGCAGCTACGTTACTTTGCTAGAAACTTACAGATATTATCAATCATGGTGGGATTTTTTTTAGCAGCTTAAGATTTGAGCACGGACTTCTTGAAGGATTTTGCCTAACATATTTTTGCCAGAACCATTTGCTCCACAACCCCAGTAATAATCACCTGAGGCGTTTTCTACAATTTCCTGATCGCCTGTGGAAATCAACAGCGATCTGAGTTGTGGATGCGTCTGAAACTTCTTAAGAACTGCCCGCCGCATTACATCATCTTTGATTTCTTCCCAATCATCTCTGAGGGGAACATCACGACTTCTTCCTAAATTAGCAGCAGTTTTAGGATCAGGTGCGAGACGGATTTTTTCTTGATAGGCTTTGTCTAAAAATTTTTGGGCTTGAAAATAATGTTCAGTCGTGCGCCACCATTGTCCATCTAGCTCAACTCCAAAGGGTGCGAAGTTAGAGAACTCCGAGTAGGCTTGATTTTGGCTATAGAAATAGATTGTCATGACTATAAGAGAATGGGTTAGATGGAACCTTACAGGGCAAAGTTACTGTAAAACGACTTCCCTTATTTACAGTACTATTGGCTGAGACCTGACCTCCATGCAATTCTACAATTCTTTTCACAAAAATTAAGCCTAAACCCATACCACTAGTTCTGCTGCCTTGATTATTAATTTGGCTAAAGGGTTGAAATAATTGCTCCATGGCTGTAGGAGCAATCCCCACACCTGTATCAGTTATGGTAATCTGAATTGATGATGTATCCTCTAGTTGTGCCTGTTGAGATAGATTTACCTCAAACTTAATATGACCTTTGTTGGGCGTAAATTTGATGGCATTTTTGAGTAGATGGATTAAAACTTGGAAGATACGTCGTTCATCTAACATGAGATAGGGAAGGTGCTCTGAAATCTTAACTTCAAGCTGAAGATCTTTACGGATTAGTTCAGGTTGAATATATTCTAAAGCTGTGCGACAGGTTGGGGTAATCGGCGATAAGTCGAATTGTAATTTGAGCTTACCTGCCTCTAACATTGACAGATCAAGAATATTGTTAATCATGTACAGTAAATGATTGCCACTATCATTAATCACCTGCAATGCCTCTATTTGCTCAGCATTGACTGCACCCATCATTTCTTTCTTTAAGCATTCTGAGAAGCCTAAAATTGCATTAATTGGATTGCGTATTTCATTACTAATAATTGATAGAAATTGATGCTTAATATATTCATTGCTATTCTGCTTTCTATAGGTGTAAGTTGATAGTGCTATAGTAATAGAAGAGAGAAGTTGTTCTCTCCGAAATGGTTTGACTACATATCCCGCAGGATTAGTTGATTGTGCGCGTTTTAAAGTTTCTGTATCTGAAAAAGCAGTGAGGTAAATGATAGGACTGTCATAAAAAGATTGTAAAAATTGGGCTACATCAATGCCATCGATTTCTCCTTTGATGCGAATATCGAGCAGAACTAGATCGGGAGAATGTTCAATGATATGTTTGAGGGCAGTCAGTCCATCGGATGCGATCGCACAAACTATATATCCTTCATCTTGCAGTATATTGGCAATATCTCGTGCAACTAATCTTTCATCTTCAACAATTACTACTTTAATACTCATAATTGTTCTCTTCCTTGCAGGAACATATCTGCTAGTAACTGAATAAAATAGGAAGTCAGCATTTTAAAAAGTAGATCTTAGTAAAATTGTGAATATACCGAAGAATATAATTATGATACCTATAGGTGAAAATGTATAGGTACAAATTCTATGCCATAGATTTCATTTAATGACTGGTGTTACGTGGAACTCAGGGTATAAATTTCTTGCTACTAGCAGCAGGGCAACCACGGGGGATTGACCCTTGTATCTACCTGAAATTTAATTTGGGCTGTGCCCCCGTGCCAGCCCCGATCCTTCAACATCGAAGGAATTCCTTCCATGTAACATCAGTGATTAATAAATAACGTCAGTTCGGGTTAAGCTAGCAAATTTTAAAAATCCAAAAGTAAAAGCCTTACATAGCAAGGCTTTTACTTTTGGGATTTGAGAGAGGGTTTGCGGAGCAAACCCTCTCTCAAATCCCGTTTCAAATTATCCCGAACTCACGTTAAATAATAACTAAGCATAAATAACCACAATACCCAGATTGTGATGCTGCCAGCATCACAATCTGGTGTAGGATAATTTTGGGGAGAGGGTTTGCTACGTTATTAAGTAGGCTGTATAGGGAATGCGATTTGAAAAACTGAGCCTGTATTGCCACTATATTGCAGTTCTCCCTCTAGTTGTTCAGTGAGACTATGGACTAGCTGCATTCCTAGACTATCTGTATTTTCTAAATCAAAGTCTGATGGTATCCCGATGCCACTGTCAGAGACCTTTAAATGGCAATGGTTATCTGTACATATTAATTGAATATTGATTTCACCATTGCCTGAGGGAAAAGCGTGTTTTAATGAATTAGAGACTAATTCATTGATAATCAGTCCGAGGGGAATGGATTGATCTAAAGGTAGGAAAATATTGTTTACTTCTAGATTACATTCTATGCTTGCCGAACTATTGCCATAGCACTGAAAGAGATTAGTTGTTAAATCAGTGAGGTAGTCACAGAAGTTAATGTTCTCTAGATCATCATTGCGATGTAGTTGAGCATGGATGAGAGCCATCGATTGGATGCGATTTTGATATTCTTCGATCAGGATTTTTAGCTCAGGGCTAGTTTTGCGAAACTGCATTCTCAGTAAGCTAGACATGACCTGTAGATTGTTTTTGACGCGGTGATGGACTTCCTTGAGGAGTACCTTTTTTTGATGTAGTTCATTAGCGAGTTGTACATAGAGTTTTTCCTTGTCTGCCAGTTCAGTTTGTACCTGTTGATATAGAAAGGCTTGTTGCAAGGCGATCCCTAATTGGTTACTAATTTGCTGTACGAGCGAAATCTCAATTGTCTCCCAATGGCGAGGGGATGAACATTGATGGATGCAGATCATACCCCATAAAGTATTGCCATTGAGCAGAGGTACGGCTAAATTGGCTTGAATCTGCAATCCTTTCAAAATATTGATGTGGTATTCCGAAAGATCAGAATTATAGATATCATGGAATGCTATAAAGGAGCCTTGACGGCAAGCCTGAGTAAATTTGGCACAGAAATAGTGATCATCCATTGTAAATTGGAGAAGTGATTGATATCCTTCAATTATGGATTCAGCAATAAACTTGCCACTGGTTGTATGGGAATGGGGATCATCAAATTTAAAGATAACTACACGATCCGCATGGAAAAATTGACGGATTTCAAGGGTTGCGGTATCAAAAATCTTGTTAAGATCGAGTGACTGCCTTATCCTTTGCATAATTTCGCGCATTAAGGCTTCTCTGTCAGCTTGTTGCCGTACTAGTTGTTCTGCACGTTGCCGATCGCGTAATTCTAGTTGTAGCTGCTCATATAAACTTGCCTGTTGAATAGCGATCGCAAGTTGACTAGATAACTGTTTCATTAAATCTATTTCCCACTCTTGCCACTGATGAGGGCGATCGCATTGATGAACAATTAGTAATCCCCATAGTCGCTTATCTTGAATAATTGGTACAGCTAACTTGGCTCTGACCTTAAGTTCATTTAAGAAATCCACGAGGCAGTCTAAAATAGGCTCATTGTCGCGATCATTGAGGATATAAATTCGTCCGTTTAAATATTGTTCGTGGATCTCCTGTGGAAATACTTCCTCACTGTAGGTATTACTCAGTACAGATGGATAGCTCGGTGATACAGATTCTGCGATCGCTGCCCCAGTACCATTGGCAAATATTTGGTAAACTAAGACGCGATCAGATTTTAAAACTTGATGGATTTCTGCAACCGTTGTATTGAGAATTTCTTTAAGATTAAGCGACGAGCGAATATGTTGCGAAATGCTTGCTAGTAGCTTTTGTTGATCGGCTTGCTGAAGTACTCGGAGTTCCGCAGTTTTACGCGCAGTAATATCTAAAACGATGCCATGACGGGCAATTGCACCATTTCTTCGATCCATGAAAATGCTATCTTGATCAATCTTTTCAGGTAAAGAACTAACTTGTAGCCATTTGATTTTGCCTGAAGGAGTAATAATGCGCCATTCATGGGTAAAAGCAGTCATTGTTGCTACACTATAGTTAGCTGCTGCCGCAAAGTCTGCACGGTCATCGGGATGATGCTGCTCATCAAGCCATTTAGGATCTTGGAGTACTTGCTCGGCGGTAACTTCACAGATTTTTTCGATTCCCGAACTAATATATTCAAAATAATGCGAGCCATCTGGTGCTTGGATCGCGGTATATATGAACCCCGGTAGAGATAGAGCGATTCTTTCAAATCTTCTTTCACTTTGTTTGAGCCGTTCTTCTGTTAGCTTATAATCACTAATATCTCGAACTAGCAGTAAGACTTCATTTTCTGTGTAGGGAACAATTCTGACTTCTTCAAATTGGATTCTATCGTTGACGGAAAAATTTTGTTCGTAAACCTGAATAGAATTTGTTTCTAAGGCTTTGTGAATATAGTTAATGCGTTGTTGTGCTAAATCATGGGATAAAATTTGAAAGATACTCATTCCTACCATCTCGGTAACTTTGCCAAGGATATAGAACTTAGGGCTAGCCAGAAATTCTAGATAAACACCTTCACGGTTAATCCGCATGATTAAGTCGGGAATTGCGCTAATTAATGCTCTTTGATGAGCTTCACTTCTTTGTAAAGCTTCTTCAGCGCGTTTGCGATCGGTAATGTCTTGGGCTGCACCAATTGTCAGTAAAACCTGTCCATCTGCATCACGACTAAACACCGAATCGCGACTATATAGCCAACGCCACTCACCATTTGCATGTCTAATGCGATATTCAATATCAGTGACTTCCCCATCAACAGCATTATTCAAGATCGCTAAGTTAGCTGAGAATTTTGCCAAGTCTTCTGGATGCACAAGATTTGGTAGAAAATTGGCTTCCATGGATTGAACTTCTTGTGGCTTGTATCCGAGAATGGAATAGATGGACTGATTGGCATAAACATTAATATGCTTTTGCACATTGTAGAGATAAATAATATTCGGTGATGAATCAGTGATGCGCTGAATAAATTTTTGATTTTCCCTTAGGGTTTGTTCGGCTTTTTGGCGATCGCTTAATTCTTGTTGAAGCTTTTGATAGAGAACCTGCTCGCGATGTAGCTGCTGCTGTAATTTAATCTCACTATGATTGCGCTCAATAGCAATGCCTGCGGCATAGGCAGTATTTCTAACTATTTTAATTTCTTCGGTGGAGGGGTGGGATGCATCGCGATAGTAAAGGATAAAAAATCCTAGAACTTTCTTTGCATCACGGGCAGGAATAGAATTAATCCACAAGTTAGTGAATCCGTAGGATTGCAATAAATACTGATAGGTTTGCAAATGATGATTTGTAATATCTCTGACATTTATACTTTTGCCTCGCAAGGTGTTCCCAAAAATGTTGGTAATTTCCTTTAAGGCAATACCATCAATAGCATGACTGAACTCATTAGGTAAATTTGGTGCAGCAATACATTGAAGGCAATCTTGAGGATCAATGCTGATGATTGAACAAAACGTATTGTTAATTTGAAAATCAATTAATTGTGATAAGAGGTTCAAGGTTTCCTCAAGAGGGTCGCCCATAGCGATACAGCCGAGACAACGATTCTGGATCTCTAGTAAGGTTTCGGAGTGACTATATTTATTTTTTTCGATCTTTAATTTCTGTTCTAAAAATAATTGTTGATTTTTTACTTTCTGATTGCTGAGATGTTGTGGATCTTGCTCAGATAAATTCTTGGTAAGTATAAAATTTTGCAGTTTAGTGTTTGTAGTCGAGAGTTCTTGTTTTAGCTGAAATTGAGCGATCGCATTGCGTAGGGTAGTGCCGAGTAATTCTGGGGTGAGCGTTTCTTTCACTAGATAGTCTTGATAGTCTGTACTTACAAGACTTAATGCCTCTTCATGACTGCGTTCTACTAAGATAACAATGGGAACTTGGTAGTTGTGGAACTGATGCAAAATTGAGTTGCGATTGTTATCACTTAATTCCCAATCCCATAAAATACAATTTGGTAATTCTTGCTGAATAGAAACTAATGCTTCCTTTGGTGACTTGCATAGCTGAATTCTGTATTTCTCTTGGCGATATTCTAAGCAAACAGTTCTTTCAGTTTTAACTAAATTTAAATTCTTGAAACTATTATGATTGCTTGTAGATAGAATTCTATGCTCAGAGATTGCCATGACGTATTCAGTTTAATCTTTAGAAGACAAGGAAATATCATGATGTCATTATAGTAATAAATATAATAAAATATCCATAGAATTCATAGAGAATTACTGAGTCTGTAGTTCTAATTAACTAACTACAAAAAAATGGTAGAAGAATTACATCAGGTTGGGGATATTGTTGGCGATCGCTACGAGATTACTTCAGTATTAGGTCGTGGTGGGATGGCGACTACCTATGCAGCCGAGGATCGCCTACATCATCAATCTGTGGCGATGAAAGTTTTATCTTTGCGGCAAGCTAGCCAATGGAAGGTAATTGAATTATTTGAACGGGAGGCGAAAGTTTTAGCGAATCTTGATCATCCGCAAATCCCGAAATATCTCGATTATTTTCATGTTGATATGGAGAGCGATCGCCGCTTTTATCTGGTGCAGGAATTAATCGAGGGTGAGTCCTTAGCGCAAATTGTCCAGCAGGGCAAGAGAATGGCGGAGGATGAGGTACAGGAAATTGCTAAGCAAATTTTGCATGTATTGTGTTATTTGCACGAACTCGCGCCGCCCGTTGTCCATCGAGATATTAAGCCCCAGAACTTGATTAGACGTACTAATGGCGCGATCGCTCTTGTAGACTTTGGCGCAGTCCAAGATCTGTATCGGCATACGATCGCAGGTGGTAGTACCTTTGTGGGAACCTATGGCTATATGGCTCCTGAGCAATTTCGGGGGCAGGCGGACTGTGCCTCGGATGTGTATGGGCTAGGAGCGACCTTGCTATTTCTCTTAACACATCGATCGTCATCGGAACTACCCCAAGCCCGTATGAAAATCGATGTGCGCGCTTGTACGCAGATCTCGCCCGTCTTTGCAGATTGGCTCACAAGAGCGATCGAACCTGTAATGGAAGATCGCTTTAGTTCTGCCCGCATTGCCCTAGATGCTTTGGAATCGAAGAGTTCTAGCTACCAAGGGAATAGCTATATTGACTCATTAAAAGCATCGGGAGAAATTGAAAAAGCCCGAAAACTCAAGCCTCTAGACACAAGGATTCAGTATGAAAGAACTAGCGATCGCCTCACATTTAAAATTCCTAGTCTTGGTTATCGTCCTCTGACATGGGTATTTGGGGTGTTGGCAGGAGCTATTTATTGGGGCTTAGATAAATTTATTCTGCCTTACTTGAATGCTTGGGGACTGGTTTCGCAAATTGCCTTGGGGGCTGTGGCATTTGTGATTGGGTTAATGGCATTGATGTGCGCCTTACTTTTTGTGTATGCCTTAGTTGGTAATGTCTTGATTGAAATGGATCGCCAAACTTTTCGGATTGCATGGCATTTATTCGGTATGCGGATTGGTCGTGAGCGTGGCTATAACTCAGAAATTACTCGCATTGGCATTGAAGAGATTGTGTCAGAAGATGGTCAAAAAAATACTCATTATGCAATCTGGCGAGGAGAAATTAAACATCGTTTTGATTCAATTCTGATGGAAAAAGAGGAAATGGATTGGATATTAGGTGAAATTTTGGATTTCCTTGGGCAAGCTTAATTAATCTCGTCAAAACCTTATGAGTATTCACTTTGATGGATCTTAAAAATCTCTATAGGCTAGTTCATACTTTCGTAGGATGGTGATATGTAGGTATAAGAATTAGACTCTTTTTCAAAGATTTGGATTGCAAAATCAGTGTGTAACAACTGATGGAGGTCATGTTATGAATACCCAAGAAGCGACCATAGAAGTATTACAGAATCGGATTAAATATCTGGAAGCTCACCTCCATCTGGCTTTACAGGTTTTGGGTGAGATGGAAAATGATTTACAAGATTTTTCTATATATGCAGAAGCGCAAGGTCAGATTAGCGATCGCGCGATCGATGTAGTACCTACGAGCGAGGTTAAACTACCTACATTTCTCAATTCACGGACTTGGAAGCATAATCATCCTGAGATGATGAATTTGCATGATTCGCGTGATCGTTCATTAGAGCGCCTAGTTGTTAATGCTTCTTAAGCAAGAAAAATCGATATAAAGTATTGATGCTTATTACTTAATTGGCGATCGCACCATAATCAGAAACCCAAGGATCTAGCTGAAATTCTTCGGCTAAAAACTTGATAAAGCAACTTATTTTCGCGGGATAGAAACGACTGCGACGATAGACAGCATAGATAGGAAGGGGGATGGGTTGATAGTCTTGCAAAACCACCTTGAGATCACCTTGGTAAATCTCATCTCCAAACATCCACACTGGAGCGATCGCAATTCCTAAACCTGATAAAACGGCAGCTCGAATCGCTACAGAGCTATTAGTTTGAAAGCTGCCGCCCACACAGACTTTAATCATGTCGCCATTACCTTGAAAATGCCACTCATTACCAGTGGATAGACGAGTATAGACAATGCAATTGTGGTGAACTAAATCTTCGGGGGTTTTCGGTTCTCCTAACTGCTCAAAATACTTCGTCGTTGCGACGGCGACACGGCGAGTAGTGCCAATGCGATGACTAATGAGAGAGTTATCAGAATGATTACCAATACGGATAATTAAATCCAATCCCTCCTCCACAATATTCACAAAATTGTCTGTCATCATCAAATCAATTTTGATGTCAGGATAGCGCCTCATAAAAGCTTGTAAGCGAGGAACAATCTGCATCTGCCCAAAGAGTACCGAACAACCAAGATGCAAAATACCTGTAGCTTTTTCTTTACCTGTGAGACTTGCCTCAGCTTCAGCGACGGTTTCTAAAATTTGCTGACAGTAGTGATAGTACTTTTTGCCTTCGTCAGTCAGACTCAAACTGGTCGTAGAGCGGATGATTAATTGGACTCCGAGATGCTTTTCCAGAGCTGCGATTTGTTTACTAATTGTCGGTTGCGTTGTCTGTTGTTCCCGCGCTACTGCTGAGAAACTATTCATTTCGATCGCTCGGACAAAGCTCTGCATACAAGCAATACGATCCATAGCTTATTCCAAAATGGCATATAACATATTCTAGTTTGCCTTCTTCTCAAACAAATTGTAATAGGTGATGATTTGTTTGCTAACAGTTTTTAAACCTCACAACACAATGTTAAAGATGAAATCCTTAAGTCCTTTGTTTGCTCCTTTAGCTTTAGCGGGTGTCATTAGCGTTGGCGATATTGCCTTGCATACATTTGTGCCGCAACTTCAGAACACCGTAATCGCTTCTGCTGAAATGACAGTACAGGACAAGATCGATCTCATAACCAAAAGCAAAGGACAAATTGGTAGTGGCGATCAACTTAGAAGATTTTTCTTTTCTGATTTGATGCCTCTCGGTGTTCAACCAGGGGGCGCAGGTATGGTTGTCAATCTTTACAACAAAGCCAACGATGTTACCTTCTCTTATTGCTCATCCTATGATGTTGTAGTTGCGGTAAAAAAGGGGAAAGTGAAATTGTTCCCAGCCAACGAAGTTAAGTAGTTAGGGACTTGCTATTAATTAAAGTATCTGTGGCTTTGACGCTTCGACAGGCTCAGTGCATCGCTCCGCTCAGTCAACGTTAGCTTTGACTTCGCTCAGCTAACGTTGGTGGGACATTTTTTATCCGTAAGAGCCTTACAGCGCAAAATCTCAATTTTTGAAAATTGAGATTTTGCGGATACAGATAAGATCCCAAAAGGCTTGCTTCGCAAGCCTTTTGGGATCTTATCTCGGTTTTAAGAAAGCGCAAAGCGCTGGATGAACAATCTTATTTTTTCTTCAGCACCAATTCAGAAATTGGAAAGATCGTGAATTTACAGCTTGAACTACATAAATTTCAACGAGAATTTTGGGCAAAGCTACCACCTGAAAAAGTAACAATTATCCAAAGTGCTAACGATGTCTTAGCAAAGGAATTCCAAAACCGTAGAACCTTGCGAATTGGTGATGAAGCCCCTGATTTTTGGTTGACAAATACTCATGGCAAGCAAGTGAGACTCTACGAACAATTAATACAAGGAGCTGCGATCGTCAAATTCTATTTTGGTGCTTGGAGTCCTTACTGCAATCTAGAGTTACGCACTTATCAGAGCTTATTGTCCAAAATTCAAGCATTAGGAGCTTCAGTTTTGGCAATTTCTCCTCAAACCTTTGAATCTTCGGCAATGACAGCGATCAAAAATGCGCTTACCTTTGACGTTTTAAGTGATGCTGATTCTCAAGTTGCACGAGACTATGGAGTAGCTTTTGAAGTTCCCCATTCCCTAAGACAGCTTTATACTGAACTTGGTCATGCGCTTCCTGATTATAATGGAACCGATGATTGGATGCTACCTGTACCTGCAACCTTTATCATCGATCGCCACCGCCGAATTGCTTTAGCACATATCGATGTAGATTCCAGCAAGCGTTATGAACCTACTGATGCGATCGCGATTTTATTGTCACTTTTTGTAACTGCTTAATCTAATCTTGGTATTCCTTCTGCTGTAATTTGATGTTATTTATAAATTATCAAAATGGAACTAGAAGACTTTTTTGCTTTAATACATCCTGCGATCGCGGTAATTGTCGTATTTCCTCTAATCGGCATTGTGACCCATCGCGCTTGGCTAGTTCGTCAGCGTCGCCTGCAAGTAGTTGGTGGTGAAAAAAGTAAGATTCCGCCAATAGTGGGATCTGAGCATGTAGAGATTGGTAATTGGTTCAGCATCTCCGTTGTGGGTGTAACTCTATTAGGGATGGCTTATCCCATTTTTTCTAAGTTTCTCAAAAACGATATCTTCTCCAAAGAGCCTGTACGCGCATTTTTAGTAATCGCTATTTTTATTGGCGTGATTGCTAGCTTTATATTTCTATTTAAAGCAAAGGTAAAGATATGGCGTAATATTTTTGCGGCTGCTACGTCAATTGGATTGATTGTATTAGGCGCACAACCAGAAATATTTAGAAGAGATAATGAATGGTTCTTTTCCCATTATTACTATGGGCTTGTAGCGGCAATATTAATGATTGTTTCGGTAGCCATTACTCAAGATATTTACAAGGATAAACAAAATCGCTGGCGGAATATCCATATCATTCTCAATTGCTTTGCTTTACTTCTGTTTATCGGTCAAGGTATGACTGGTTCTAGAGATCTACTGTCAATTCCTTACAGTTGGCAAAAGGAATTTTTACGACAATGCGATTCTAAAACTAGAACTTGCCCCAAATCTACAGCGTTGAATAGTGATCTAGCACCTGCTCCGCAAATTCCTACATCCTTGTCTATTTAAAATGCTAAGCAACTAAAAAAGCCGTGCTGCCTGTGTAGCGGGCAACACGGCTTTTTTAGTTGCTTACATCGCTTTGCGCTCAAAACCGAACCAAGAAATTTTTTAAAAGTGTTGCTTTGCAACACTTTTAAAAAATTTCTTGTGGTTCGTTTGAGCGCAAATTGCTTAAAAAACTGGTAGCTCCTTAGATTGAACAATGCTGTCATGAAAATTAGTAATATTTCCAAAATCCTAGATCGGACTCCAAGTTCAATCTATCTGGCGATCGCTGTTGCAATTTTTGCATCATCGAACTCACTGACTCGGATAATTAATGATATTGGAGCACATCATTTAATTGATGGGAGAAATCCCATTTCCCTCTGT
This sequence comes from Pseudanabaena yagii GIHE-NHR1, assembly GCF_012863495.1. Taxonomy (NCBI): domain Bacteria; kingdom Bacillati; phylum Cyanobacteriota; class Cyanophyceae; order Pseudanabaenales; family Pseudanabaenaceae; genus Pseudanabaena; species Pseudanabaena yagii. The sequence continues at coordinate 2,029,876 of NZ_JAAVJL010000001.1, read as the reverse complement.
AATGTTCTATTTGTTGGCAATATTTGTGCCCTAGGATTAATGATTCCGCTCTTTTATCGTGATTGGAACCCAAATGTGCTTAAGTCACTGACGCGCAAAGATTGGATGAGCTTAACCATTACAAGTATTTTTACTGGAGCGATCGCACCTGCCTTGATATTTACGGCAATTGGCAATACAAATATTGCTAATATCGTTTTGATTGGTCGTATTGAGCCAATCTTAACGCTTGGATTGAGTGTTTGGTTGTTAGGATTACGAGTTGATGCTTGGACAGTTGCGGGTTCTCTGATTTCCTTTGGTGGTGCAGTGGTTGCGATTCTGTTAGGGAGTTCAGGAAAAATGATGACAATGGCAGGGTTCCAAATTGGAACTGGAGAAATTCTTGTAGCGATCGCATCGGTGATTAGCTCTATCGCAACAGTTCACGGCAAGTTACAGTTGCAATCAATTCCTTTAGGCATTTTCACGATTTATCGCAACCTATTAGGAACGGTAATTTTCTTTGTAATAGCTAATGTTCTGTATGGGAAAGAACATTTTGTTGATGCTTTTTCACCTTTGCTGTGGCAATGGATGATTTTCTATGCTCTAGTGATTGTGGTTATTGGTAGACTTTGTTGGCTAGCGGGTTTAAAGAGAGCCACACCTACAGAAATTAATCTAGCCAATTTGGTAAATCCCATTCTGACAATTTTTATGGCTTACTTGATTTTGGGACAGGCTCCTACCTTAGCCCAATATTATGGATTAAGTTTATTAACCCTTGGGGTTATCTTGAGTTTTATTGGCAACCTACATCAAGAAAAGATGCGGCAGGCTCTGAAATCTACTGATATTGAAAAAATAGATATGCCACTTGGATTTCGAGGCGTATAAAAAAGGGCGCAAAGCGCCCCTTTTTTATGAACACAAATTAGCGATCGCTATACTTCGCCGATATATTTCAGTACAACTACACCGAGAGGAGGAGCAGTCACATCAACGGAATAGGGCTTGCCATGAGTGCCATAGTCATCGCTATATTTACCGCCCATGTTGCCAATGCCGCTACCACCATAGATTGGAGCATCACTGTTGAGAACCTCCTTGTAGAAGCCTTTTTCAGGAACGCCAACTCGATAGTTATGGTGGGGAACGGGGGTGAAGTTACAGACGACTAGTACAAATTCACCATCTACACCTTTCCGTAGGAAAGAAATAACGGAATTTTGAGTGTCGTTACATTCAATCCATTCAAACCCAGATTCTGAGAAGTCTTGGGTATAGAGTTCAGGTAGCGATCGCAAAAGTTTGTTGAGATCACTAACGTATTTTTGGAGGGTCTTGTGGCTAGGATATTGCAGCAAATGCCACTCTAAATCTCCCCAGACGTTCCATTCCGCCCATTGTCCAATTTCCATGCCCATAAACATGGTTTTCTTGCCAGGGTGGGTGAACATATAGCCATAGAGACAGCGCAGGTTAGCAAACTTCTGCCATTCATCCCCGGGCATCTTGCCGATCATCGGACTCTTGCCATGCACGACTTCATCATGGGATAGCGCCAGCATGAAATTCTCGCTGAAGGCGTACCAAATGCTGAAGGTGACATAGTTGTTGTTATGTCCACGGAAATAGGGGTCAAGCTTGAAGTAATCGAGCATATCGTGCATCCAGCCCATATTCCACTTCAGATTAAAGCCTAAGCCTCCTGAATAGGCGGGCCATGTCACCATCGGCCAAGAAGTCGATTCTTCGGCGATTGATAATGCTCCGGGGTAATAGGTGAAGAGAATGCTGTGTAAATGGCGGAATAGCTCGATCGCTTCGAGGCTTTCACGACCACCATATTCATTGGCTAGCCATTCGCCATCTTTGCGGTTGTAGTCGCGGTAGATCATCGAAGCAACGGCATCGACGCGAATCCCATCAATATGATATTTATCGAACCAGAACAGCACATTGGCGATCAAGAAGTTTTTGACTTCACTGCGCTTGTAGTTAAAGATTTTGGTTCCCCATTCCTTATGCTCACCAATGCGGACATCCTCAGGCTCATAGAGGAATGTACCGTCAAAGAAGGACAAGCCATGACCATCTTTGGGGAAATGGGCAGGAACCCAGTCCACAATGATGCCAATGTCATTTTGGTGGCACTTGTCGATGAAATACATTAAGTCTTGGGGTGTGCCATAGCGTGAAGTCGCGGCATAATAACCTGTGACCTGATAGCCCCACGATCCATCAAAGGGATGCTCCGCGATCGGCATCATTTCGATGTGGGTATAGCCCATTTCCTTGACGTAGGGGATTAGGTCTTCGGCGAGTTCGCGATAGGTGAGGAATCTTGCCCCTGGTTTGAGATCGGCTGCGGATACCGCAGGATAGCCATTAGCAGGAGGATTGGCTGTAGAGGCGTGCATCCATGAACCGAGATGTAGCTCATAGACTGAGATGGGCTTTTTGAGTGGATCTTCTGTACGACGGGTTTCGAGCCACTTTTGATCGCCCCATTCGTAGGTATTGAGATCGGTGACGATGGAGGCTGTTTTGGGGCGAATTTCTTGGAAGAAGCCGTAGGGATCGGATTTTTCGTAGATATGTCCTGCGGGGCTTTTAATTTCGTATTTGTAAACTGTGCCAACCTTGAGTTCGGGGATAAACAAGTCCCAAATGCCTGTATTGCCTCTACGCATTTGGTGTTTGCGTCCATCCCAGCTATTGAAATCACCAATGACGGATACATTACGGGCATTGGGGGCCCAGACGGAAAAATAAACGCCATCTACACCGTCAATGGTGGTGGGGTGAGCGCCCATTTTTTCGTAAATCTGGTAATGGGTTCCTTCACCAAATAAATAGCTGTCAAACTCAGTTAGTAAGGGAGATTTGAAGTAGTAGGGATCGTGAATGAGGCGATCGCTATTGCCAGACTTAACTTTAAACTGATAACTAAAAAGGTGGGGCGCGTCAGTAATTACACATTCAAAAAAGTGGGGATGATGCACTGAATGCATCGGATATTCCTTGTGCTGATCGGGCGTAACTACGGATACCGCCTCTGCGTCGGGTAGATACGCTCTAACCACCCATACCGACTTACCATCTTGCTCAATTTCATGGGGACCAAGGACTGTAAAGGGGTCGTGGTGTTGATTCCACACAATGCGATCGATTTGCTCGGTGGGGAGGGTTGGGGTCATATCTCTTTAAATAAACACACATAATTAAATTACTGCATATTACTCACCAAATTACAGTGTGTAATCTAAACTAAAGGCTGATATCTTTTATCCTGTAATTTTCGAGTATATGTAGTAATTATGAATTCTAGCTATTGAGGGTTCCTGTTAGGGACTTGCTACTAACTAAAGTACCTGTGGCTTCGACTCCGCTCAGCCAACGTTAGCTGAGCGAAGTCGAAGCTAGATAACTTTGGTGGGACATTTTTATCCGCAATAACCTTAGGTAGTGATCAAGAGAATGGTCTCTTGATCACTACTCCAATTTATGATGTAACCTATTTAGATAACGATGTCTGTCTAAAACCAAGCTAGTTACCACAAAGTTTCATTCAATGATATTTCTCCTGATAATTGGGGGATTTTTAGATGATGTTAAATTTTTTAGGTAAGTATGCCAAACCTAAAACAGTCTGAAGATAGTATGGTGCGGGGAAATACATCACTTTGGACGGTTACTAAATTCGCTAATTTTGCTGGAACTTCCCTTTATTTAGAGAAATGGATTCAGTAATTGGGATTTGTTATGAGTGCAAAGTGTTGGATTGAAGGTGAATAATGCAGTCTTGTAACAAATTGTGACTATGTCATTTGAGCATGTTGCTACTTTTTTGGGAGGAATGTTAGATCGCTTTACGGATCTATCTTTGCAGATTCATAATTCCTCTAACTTAACTGATATGTTGAATGTTGCTGTCCAACATACTAGGGATATGTTGCAGTGCGATCGCGTATTAATTTATCAGTTTTTGCCCGATGGGGATGGGGCAATTGTGGCTGAGTCTGTGGGGGCGGAATGGATTGCAATTTTAGGGGAATTGATCTATGACCCTTGTTTTTCTCAAAAATGGCAAGGGCTTTATCAGTTAGGGCGGATTAGTGCCGTTGATGATGTCTTTGCTAAGCCAGTTGATGATTGCTATGCCAATTTGCTAGAACGGATGCAGGTACGGGCAAATCTGGTGATTCCGATTTTGGTGAACCATCAACAAACGAGACATTTGTTTGGTTTAATCATTGCTCATCAATGCGATCGCCCGCGTCAGTGGTACGCTTCTGAAATCAGTATGGGACAAAATGTTGCGGCGCAATTAGGAATTGCGCTGCGCTACCATAACTATGTTCATGTCCCTAATGTTCAAGCAGCTTCGCTAATCACTACAAAACCTTTGGAGGATGACATATTCCCTAATAATGTAGAAGCTCGACAAAATGCTCTTGTGGGAATTGAGGATGGGGTGTGGGATTGGGATTTGCAAACTAACGAGGTTACATTCTCTAGTCAATGGAAGAAGATGCTGGGGTTTGAAGACCATGAAATTGGTAACAATCTTAGCGAATGGGACAGTCGGGTACATCCCGATGATCGGGAACAGGTATATAGAGATATTGACAAATATTTACGAGGGGAGACGCAAATCTATCTCAATGAGCATCGACTACGCTGTAAGGATGGTAGCTATAAATGGATTTTGGATCGAGGACTCATCTTTAGTCATGATGCTGCTGGTAAGCCTCTGCGGTTTATTGGGACGCATGTCGATATTAGCGATCGCAAAAAAGTAGAATCAGCCCTACAGCAGAGTGAAGCAAGGCAAAATGCGATCCTTTCGGCGATGCCTGATTTAATCTTGCGCGTGCATCGTGATGGTTCCTGTTTAGATTGCATTATGCCTTCGCATTCTGAAGCAGAGCAATTTGTGCCGATTCAGCAACATATATCGGAAGTCTTACCCCCTGAGCAACTGCAACTGCAACTGCAATCTATTGAAAAAGCGATCGCCACAAGAGAAATTCAGATTCATAATCATCAACTTTTTAAGTTTGGACAAATTGCCTACGAAGAAGTTCGTTCTGTTGCGATTAATGATAACGAAGCGCTCGTAGTGGTTCGGGATATTTCCACGCAGGTAAAAGTATCACAGAGACTAGAGCAAATTTCCCGTAATATCCCAGGGGTGATTTTTCAATATCGGCTCAGACCTGATGGTAGTTCCCATTTTCCCTATGCGAGTCAGGGTATTCGTGATATTTACGATCTTTCCCCTGAAGATGTGAGTCAAGATGCCTCTCCAGTGTTTGCAAGGCTCCATCCAGAAGATATCGAACATGTATCTCAAACCATCACAGAGTCTGCTCAAAATATGACTGTATGGCAATGTGAATATCGAGTGCTCTTTGCAGATAGGCGGATTATTTGGGTCTATGGTCAGTCAACTCCGCAACGAGAACTGGATGGGAGTATTCTCTGGCATGGATATATTACGGAAATAACCGATCGCAAACAAGCGGAACTTGAATTAAAACAGAGTGCTGAAAAGTTGCAAGAAGCCTATGCGGAGCAGGAGGCATTATTTTCAGCAATGACAGACGTTGTCTTGATTCGGAATGCAGAAGGAAAGTGTCTCAAAATTGTACCTACTAATATCAATAATCTACTAGGTACGCCTGAGGAAGTTCTGAGCCGATCGATTATTGAAGAACTTCCTCAACCTGCGGCGAGCATTATTCAGCTTGCAATTCGCGAATCCTTGGTTACTAAAAAAATCGTAAGCTGTGATTATTGTTTGCAGATTCATGGCAAAGATGTTTGGTTCTCTGCGAATATTTCTCCAATCGCGAAGGATAAAGTCATTCAGATTGCTAGAGATATTACGGAGCGCAAACAAGCGGAAATTGCCCTTGCACAGGCTAAAGAAGCGGCGGAAACTGCGACTAAGGCGAAGAGTGAATTTCTCGCTAATATGAGTCACGAAATTCGGACTCCGATGAATGGTGTAATTGGCATGGCAGAGTTGCTGATCTCAACACCTTTAAATCAAGAGCAGTTGGACTATGTGCAAATCATTCGGAATAGTGGCAATATTTTATTGGCGATTATTAATGACATTCTTGATTTTTCTAAAATCGAAGCAGGTAAATTAGATCTTGAAAAACGTTCTTTTAATTTACTAGAGGCGATCAAGTCAGTTATTCAACTCTTGAGTAAGCAATGTGTGGTTCAAGAAACGACTTTAAAATATGCGATCGCTGATGATGTGCCTCACACTATGATCGGTGATGTCTCTAGGCTCAGCCAAATTTTGATGAATTTAATTGGCAATTCGGTCAAGTTTACGAATAAGGGGGAAATTACTTTAACGGTCACTTGTCAGCAACCTTCGCAATTACAGTTTGCGATTCAAGATACGGGTATTGGGATATCACGCGATCGCATTGACACCCTATTTCAACCCTTTGTCCAAGCTGATAATTCGATTAGTCGCCGCTATGGTGGTACTGGCTTAGGTTTAACAATTTGCAAGTTCCTCGTGCAGTTAATGGGTGGCAGCATTTGGGTTGAGAGTCAAGGAAATGTGGGTGGTAATCCTCCTCTGGATTGGCAAACTAGATCTTCTACGCTGCAAGGTTCGACTTTCTACTTTACGATCGCTTTAGTACCTGATGTTGCGGGGGCTATGGTCACGACTGCTCAGCCTGCGATCGCTGCTAATCAGGGTAATCCCTTGATGGCAGAGTCTTTCCCTCTCAGAATTTTGGTTGTAGAAGATAATCTGGTCAATCAGAGAATTGCTACGCTCATGTTATTAAAAAAATTTGGCTATCAAGTGGATGTGGCTAATAATGGGATTGAAGCGGTCAAGAAAGCATCGGAGCAGAGCTATGATCTGATCTTTATGGATGTGCAGATGCCTGAAATGGATGGATTGACAGCGACTAAATTAATTCGGTCTAATCTCTCTATACCTATCCAACCCTATATTGTGGCGATGACTGGAAATGCTATGCCAGAGGATCGTCAAGCTTGTTTTGATGTGGGGATGAATGATTACATCAGTAAGCCAGTGAGAAGCAACGAAATTGCCCGAATGCTTTCTCAGTATCAAGATTTTGCTATTAATCAATGATTGATCGGCGAAAATTCATCAACCAAAATGCGATCGCTTTATCTATTCGGTTAGGGAATCCAATTTATCAAGCAGTTTTAGTCCTAATTCCCGATTGCCTTTAGACGCTAGTAGTTGAAATCTGGTATGGGTGTCAAATTCAACAAGAGCGATCGTAGAGAGTTCTTCGATGAGTTTATTGACGCTTACTCCTTGGCTCTCAGCGAGTTTTTTTAGTCTGAGGTGTTTGTCGTCTGGTAGGCGGATGGTTAAGGTTGCCATAAGTCACTCCTAATAATTTGTTCTGGTTTGAGAATCGATAGGTTGGGAAATAGTAATTCTGAATTTTGAAAGTCTTTAATATTTTTTGTGGCAATAATTTGAGCGTTTCCAGCTACGGCTAATTCGATTAAATGATTGTCTGCTTCATCTTTTAAGTTTGGTCGCCATAGGTAGTAGATATGTATCCATTGACTAACACTCATGAATGAGGCGAGTAATGCTTGAATTTCTTCAGGGGATAATGGGCATCTAGCGATAATTTCTTGGCGATGAATGAGGGATTCGTATTCTGAAAACAAGGTGTTGCCCATCAATGGTTGATAGTCGCCTTGTAAGCAACGTCTTATGAGTTCTCTACTAGCTCCTTTTGAGCCAATGAGGGCACTCACAAAAACGCTTGTGTCAACTACTATCTTAATTCCCATGTCTAGATGATAGCATATATGCAGTCACTTTTGGGGTGGTAGTCAAAAAGTTGAAGAGTCTTATAGACACAATGTGCGATCGCTAAATTCATCACCAACGCTCAAACACAAAATCCCTCGTGTCTCCAATTTGTTACATTCTGTTAGTTTCTTCTGTTTGATGTTCTATCATGTATTTCTTGAGAACAGTGTTAATCAAGGTTTGGTAGCCTCTTGGTACTTGTTGCTTGTACCATGCTAGGACGTTTGGATCGATTCTGATTGTGACGGGAACTTTGACAGGGGGAATATTGAGTGTAGCTTTTTGCCAGAATTCTGCATTAGTGGCTGGTGCATCTGAATAGTCGATGTCAGATTCCTGCATCTGTCCAAGGATTTTCAGTTGTTCTTCTCTCGATATAGCCATAGTAAATTTCCCTTTCTTCTATATTTTCGCGTCATCCCCTATAGAGGCAAGTATTGAATATGGTTAGAGAAGTCTTCCAGATCACTAACTTTGGCAATTAGTTCTAAGTCTCTCACGCAAACGCCTATACTCGCAATTTGTTGTGCGGCATAAATGATGCCAATAAAGTTAGTCTCTTCTTGTAGAAGTTGATTGGCGATCGCTAAAAAATCATCATCTCTAGTGAATAACTCGCTGTAACTCGTTAGCTCTCGCTAAAACCTGAGGGTCTGGATCTCCTGATCGCTGATCTTCTTGAACAGAAAGCACATCTACTCCTCTTAGACGCAATCCAAGTAAAATTTGGCGCGGTACGTTTTCATCCATGTATAGGGCGATCGCCATAGATTAATGAGGTCTTGCTTGAAGTTTAGCTTGCAATGGTGAGATTGGAGCGTTTAGGCGCATTTGTTCGGCGTAGTCGAGGCGGCGCTGGATATCGTTATCAAGTTCTTGTTTGTGATCCCAGTAGTAGGCGAGGGCAGAATAGATCTTACTGATGGCAATGTGGGGATATTGAAAATGTAGTTCTTCTGGACTCCAGCCATAGGTAAGATGCGAGGTGACTAGCTCGATGACTTTCATGGTCGTACCTGCAATGATAGGTACGTTGCCTTGAAGTTGGATGTGCATATATTGGGTTGGTGTGTCGAACATTGTGCAGACCTCCATTAATAATTGTATTTTCGATAATTGAGCTTGCATTTCTAGTGATAAGTATTCGACTAAGGGTGGCAAATTACCTGTAATACTTTGTAAAGCTAATGATTCTAATGGTTAAGAAGTTAGCTCGGCAATGCGAGTAAACTGTTGAAAAAGTGGCTCAGGTAGCTCTAATGCTAGTTTTTGAATAACTTTTTTAGTGATAGCTTAATCTATATTAGCGATATTGCTGATCGCTAAGTAAAAAAATCTAATATCAATCTTTATATATTAAGCGATCACTAACAGAACCCTTTAGACAAAACCGCGAGTCTCTATAGATGTTTCGGAAAGTGCTTTAGATTAAATGACTGAAATGCTTTGCTTAATGCAAGTTCTAGTTAAGAGTGTCTTCTATATCCATCAAGTAATATTGTCCAGAGCTATGCTTAAGTAGTCAAAAATTGAGATTATTACTTTAATTTCTTAATTACTAAGCAAGAAATACTGGTTCATAGTTATATTGGTTGCCTTACAGGAATTTATTTAGAGAGAAATATTGGTTTAAATCCTTAACTCGAACTTACGTTGGTTTACAACGGTTTAATTTTCAGGATCTTCGATATCTGAAACACCTCTCATTCAAAGTATTTAGCCGTTTATCATGTTCTATAGAGCCTTTAATCCATATCTGTTTTTTCTGTAAAGTTAGTCAGTTCATGTTCATAGAGTTTTTCAATCAGTTTGCTTAAATAATCTTTAACGATTTCTCTGGATGTTTGGCTAGGAAGGAGTAATTCTTTATTGCTTCCATTCAAAATTATATCTCTAATATACTTAATTGCTTTTATGTGTTCTTTTGCATTCTTCGCAAGTCCTACAATTTGATCTACTGGCATATATTTGTCGTATTTGATACTGACAATAAGCCAAGCTTGTAAATAAGCATAGATAGAACTGACTAATTCGGGATATCTATTATCGGCTGCTGTAATATTCAGGCTTTTTTTTACAGATGTTTGAGCTATTGCCTGTAAATAATTACTTCTATCAGCCTCAAATAGTTCAGTAATTGTTTTTTCTCTTGTTTTTAGACTTTGGATATATCCTTCGAGTATTTCTTCAAAATTGTCTCTAAATACCTGTTCAGAGATTAAGTTAATCTCATTAACGTCTAATTGTGAAATTAAATAGTTCTCGTCTAAAGTTAAGTTGTAAAGCTCTAATTGTTGCCTGATCTTTGCTAAGACACTCAAAAAGTCTTCTTTCTGTTTTTCATAGATTTGTTCCCATTGCAATCTATTTATTTCTTGCTCAACATCCAAACGTTTATCTCTTTCTTTCCTATCTATCTCTCGACTCTCTCGTAAAAAACGATTGTCTTCATCGCTCAACCACTTCCCATTTGCCCAATTCTCTGCATCTGATAAAGCATTTCCTCTAAGTAAAAACACCTCCTTTTGTCCATTACATGCTTCTTGCCAAGCTCGAAAAGCATCATCATAAAATAGTGGACGTAACCCTGATAAAGTTTGAGCGCACCAAGCCCAATCGAACACTGCAACATAAATGGGATTATAAACTATCAACCTATTACCCTGCTTTACTACCAAACCCGTTAAACGCAGTTGAATCTGCTCATAACTATCATCAGCCTCGATCCCCTTTGTAAAGATTGGTTTTAAGTCTCCGCCTTCTTCAGTCTTTTCTATTAAAGACTGAGGGATATCTCCTAAAATCTGCTGATACATGCCTAACAACCGTCCCCGCACTCTCTCTTCAATCATCAACACCCTATCTTGTAAAGTTTTTAAATGTTGTGGCACATCTTGAGATTCCCAATTGTTAATAATCCGAAACCACAAGATTTTAGAAATCCACCCTGCAATATCATTCTCAACAAAGCCTATATTCCCATCTTCTAAATCTCGAAGCACTAAACTCAACAACTTCTGTGTCAAAAATGGCTGTCCTCCTGTCCATTTCAGCACCTCATGCATAACTGTCGATGGAGCGCTAACTTTTCCTTTTAGACCAAGTGCTAAAGGTTGTACCTCATCCAATCGAAAACCATCCATCTCGATCGCTACACCAATATTAAAAGCAGAATGATTATGCCCGCGAATCAAGTCGCTTGGTGTAGTAACACCAATAAAGGCAAAGGCTAAATACTTATATTTGGGTTCTTGAGTACGATTTTCGTAAAACGAACGAATTAGCATGAAAAAGTCATCTGTTCTAAACTCTAAGTTTAGTAGGTTATCAATTTCCTCAACAAAGATTACAATTGGTTGAGAAATCTCAACTAAAAGAATCTTGGAAATAAAATCACTCAAGCAGCGCACGGGGGAAAGGGACGATCTGGCTTTCCACCATTCTTCTAGATCGAAGCGATCCTCTAGACTAAAACTTTCCACAAGGCTACTGATTATGCTGGCATACCACTGCGATTGGTTTAGCTGCGTACCAATTGTTTGAGGATCTAGCGTCGCACAGCGCACGCCATCTCGCTCTAACTTCTGAATCGTCCGCACCCGCAAGCTCGACTTCCCCATCTGCCGAGAATTAAAAACATAGCAACATTCCCCCGCCTTCAGTCGCTGATATAGTTCCCGATCAGCCTGTCGCTCCACATAGGTTGGCGCATCCGCAGGCAAGCTACCACCGACACAGTAGACCGAATTACTAGCTAATTGCTCGTTAGATGATTGCGAAGACATAACCTACTAACTCAACCTATCCTTAAAATATAAGCGATATAAATTGCATCGAGATACAATATCGTTACTCTGTCGTTTTATCAATCCCATACTGTCAAGTTTAAAAGCCTCCTTCGATCCCAATCTGGTTGCACCATCAGCATTGACAACCTTGAGCATCGCCGACACCAGATTGGGATTAGCCTCCAACTGCTGCAACCTCTCGTTGAGATAGTCTCCAAAAATCCCCTCTTCCGTCGGTGCAGTGAGTACTAACTCCTCAAGCCCGATATCATTATGGGCAATGCGATTGATCGCCTTTTGTACTAAATAGGGATGTCCGCCAATCGTATCCATCAGTTGAGCAGTTTCCAACTCATCCCAAGACAACCCATAGGCATTCGCTAAGGCTAATACTTCTAGCGTTTCTAGCTCCCCTAACTCAATTGGCAATCCCACATTAAACGGTGACTGGTTAATATTGTTCGTTGCATAGGACTCTTGCGAATAAACAATGATTTGTCGCAACTTACCCCAAACTTTACTGGTGTTTACTTTCTCAAACCAACCGCGCAACAAACCGCAAAAGTCAGCCTCAACATCGGGATATCTAAACACACAATCAAAGTTATCAATCGCAATTACTAAAGGCGAATCCGCACTATTTAAAAAGAATTTTTCGACATACTTCGTGCAATTTGTATTTGCACCCAAAAAGCCTTTCCAAGCATCCTCAGGACGTTGCTCGATCTCCAAGCAGTCGCCCACATAAGCACAAAACCATTGCAAAAACTTGTTAATATCTGCAAATATTTCCCTATTCGCCTCGCGCAAATCGATCGCCGCCGTGCGATATCCCTGCTGAGTGGCATATTCCAAGACCCGCCCCATCATCATCGATTTGCCCATGCGTTCGGGCGATTTGATCCTGATCAAAGTCCCCGCCTTCAATACCTCTTCATAACAGCGCTGCTCTAGGCGCGATCTTACAATGTAAAAATAGCCATTATTTTTAACTACAGAAATGTTTGATTTAAAAATTTTAGAGAGCCTGCTATGTTGATCGGCTAATGATTCAGATGTCATAGTCAATTATCTCAAATTATTTCTAAAATATAAGTGATATAAATTGCACCGCGATACGAAATAGTTAGAATTAGGTTTAATCAATCCCATACTATCAAGTTTAAATTTATCGTTTGCTCCTAATTGAACAGGAATATCAGAGTTGACAACTTTCTTCATTGCTTCTTTCAGTTGGGGATTTGATTCTAAGCTTTGTAGTCGCTCATTAAGATAATCACTATAAATCCCCTCTTGTGTTGGGGCAGTTCTTATTAACTCATCAAGTTCGATATATTGATGGATGATCTCGTCGATAGCCTTTTGAATTAAGTATGGATGCCCACCAATCATACCCATAAGTTGTTCTATATCAGTATCTGTCCACGAAAGTCCATAAGATTTGGCTAAAGCCAATATTTCTGATGGATGCAGTTCTGTGGGTTCGATGGATAAGCCAATACCACTAAATGGTGAATTGTTAATGTCAAGTAGTGCATAAGGATCTTGGGAATGGACAATAATTTGTCGTAACTTACCCCATCTCTCTTTATCATTTACATCTTTTGCCTTTTCCGACCAACCTCTTAGTAACCCACAAAAGTCATCTGCAATATGAGAGTACTTAAAAACGCAATCGAAGTTGTCAATTGCAATCACCAATGGTAAATCTGGAGATAAAAAGAAATTATTCATATATCTGGAGCAGTTTCTGCTTGCTCCCAAAAAAATTTGCCAAGTATCATCAGGACGTTGATCGATCTCCAAGCGGTCACCGACATAGGCACAGAACCATTGCAAAAACTTATTAATATCCGCAAATATTTCCCGATTCGCCTCACGCAAATCGATCACTGCCGTGCGATATCCCTGATGGGCAGCATATTCCAAGACTCGCCTCATCATCGTCGATTTGCCCATGCGTTCGGGAGACTTAATCCTGATTAAAGATCCAGCCTTTACTACCTCTTCATAACAGCGCTGCTCTAAACGCGATCGCACGATATAAAAGTAACCATTATTCTCCACCACCGAAATATCAGAATTAATCGGTTTAGGATTAATCGGTAAAGATGGCTGGCGCTTGAGTAATACAGGTGTTAATTCTTCAGGAATCCCTTCTAATTTGATCGCACTCACACCTGATGCAAAGGCATCCTCAATCGAGCGATCGTCCCAAATCGCCCGATAAAATCCCTCCGCAAACTTTCGTGCCGCCTGATCGCCAATCTTTTGATTCATCCCAATCACATAGGGAATATGCTGACAAATCGCCTCCGCTTGCACCACTGCATAGCAAGCATTCAACACCACGCATTGAATCTGTTTGGTAAATAACTTAAACAAATCCGTCAATGACTCAGTACTAACTCCCTTAACTCCCCCATCCTCATCCTCAAAGGCTAAACCCCATTCACCACCACCATGTCCTGAAAAATGCAAAATCTGGGGCTTGAGATTATATAAATGGGTCTGTAAATCTTGAGGGCGCACCGCACCACGCGACTCGATCGCAAAGTTATCTCGATTTGGCGATCGCTCTAATGTCGTGCGAATTTCTTCTACCTCTTTGTCCAGCCTTAACCGATCTGTATCTAGAGGATTCGCCGCCAGAATCAAGATTTTTTTAATCGTCATACCATCTGTTGCACTTAAACTTTTTTAGATTTAGCCCATGCAAAAATCATACAACGCTTTCAAAGAAAAAAGGAAAAGAGAAAAAAATCAATTTTTAGGTAGTTGTCGATCTCAACTACCTTCTAAACTTCCAAGTTCTGATTAACAAAGTTCCTATGGTCATCGCTCCACAGAGAATCGTGAAAATCCAATTTTTCGGAGTCCAAGCCACTGCACCGAGATAATTAGAACCGATCGCAATTGTATGGATTGACGCAAGTACCAAGGCGGGAACTGATAGCAAATGTAAATAGCGCCAAGACTTACCGAGTTTCGCCACCATCCAATCAGAACTAGTGAGCGCCGCAGGAGCCATCAGTGCGATCGCGATCGCGCCAATCCAGATTGATACTTGATGCAGAGGAATCATAAAGGATAAAGCATCAAAGTTCCATTGGAAAGAATGCTCGATCATATGGAAGGTATGGGCGAGGGAGAGAACGAATGCTCCTACCCCAATCGCTCGACGATAGAGCATTAGAGGCGCACAGAATTTAAATAGATGACTGAGGGGACGGGCGGCAAGGGCAAGGATTAACAAAATTAAGCCGCCATGTCCTGTGTAGTCCACCATGTCGCTAGTGCGGATTAAGGTCAAAACACCGATGGTGAGCGTAATCCAGCCGCCCAATTGAAATAACTGACTGCGGCGATCGCGACTTAATAAACCTGCAAATACACCAATTCCTAGCATCGAGGGCAATGTTCCCAATCCAAACGCCAACATCGTCAGCGCACCCTGCATCATGTTACTGGTTTCGGCTGCCTTGAGTTGAGCAGTATAGAGAAATCCACAGGGAATTAAGCCCCATGTCATGCCCAGTAATGCAGGGGTAAGCGGATGGGAATTGAGGGATAACTTCATCATGGCGTTGTTGAGACGTTGATGCAGCGCTACCATCGCCATCGGATTGAGAAAGGGAATATTTGGCAAGCCTTCGGGCTTAATCTGGATCATTCCCATCCAAATTAAAAGTATTCCTGTCAAAATTGCCAACCAACGACGCAGGTCGCTTTCAATGCCTGCTAACTGCCCGCTAGCCACTAGCACCGAACCGATCGCCCCAATCGCCGCACCCGCGATCGCATAGCTTAAAATTCTGCCAATATTCAGGAGGGTATGAAAATAGAGATGCTGTTGCCAGTTTCGAGAACCGTTTTGGGGAGATTGATCCTTACTTGAAAGTGAAAAAGCGACGGTCAAAGGCCCACACATGCCCACACAATGACCAAAGCTCCCCAAAAATCCTAAAGCCGCAACAAGCAGTAAATCTAACATTCTTTATTTATAGCGCTTTCTGCTCTATCTGCCCACATCTATCTGCCCACATTAGTCGTAAAAGTCAATTCAAAGGGCGCAAAATCGGCATCATCCTTCGGCGAACCATTGAGTTTGAGTTCATATCGACCAATTTGCGGAAATGTGACTTCTAGACTAGGTAGTCCCAAAAATCGATCAATAATTGCGGAGGAATTGGATACCGTAAATTTAAGATTGCGATCCGTTAGCGATCGCACCTCCATCTGACAATTACATTTCTCGTAGGGAATAATTTCACCCCCACGTTTGGTGAGAGCGATCCAGATACGAGTTTTTTTGCCAGCAACAGGGCGATCGTTAGGTTCAATATGAATTGTGCCGCCAACGTCTTGAGAAGTTCTCACCTCATGGGCAATCCGCACTGGTGATTTTTCTAAGTGAGAATCAATATTAGGAACATTGGATAAATTCAGGTTTAATAAGACAGAAGCTACTTCAAACATTGGTTCAGATTTTCTTTTTAAGGTTTGATGATTCCACAAGCAATCCGAGTCTTGTAATCCACATTGGGGATAGTTGATTTACCATTTGCACCTGCATGGATAATGATCGATGTGCCACCATGCTTCAGCAGAGAATTTTTCCCCGATCCCAAAGTTAATTTTGGCAATATGGCTGTCAGACTGCCATTGCCATCTTGCTTAACGATAATATTTGGTAAATCGCCAGCAGGCTTGTGTTTGCCCGCTTCATGCTTGTGATGGAGGTGAGTACTATCTTCCTCATCATCATCCACATCTTTCGGATCAAAATGATCGCCTGATGTCTGAAATTTGGGTGCGTCACATTTGCCTTTTTCATGTAAATGCACCATATGCTCTCCCTGTGCTAAGTTTTGCACCTTGAGATCAACTTTCACACCTACAGGGGTTTGGATAAATGTGGCAGTTCCGACTAGTTCTCCCTTAATGTTGAAAATGCGAGAACTGGCTTTCGGTTGAGTTGTTTGAGCGATCGCTACGGTGGTAGTGGCGATCATGGTCATGGTAGTGCAAGACAGCAAGGCTGCGAATTTTGCTGTAAGTCGAGATGGGAAATTATGGGATTTCATGCGATCGCTTTTCTTGAAAATCTTAAGGAATAAAGTGTTTGGCGGATGAGTCAGTACTCATTCGCCATGTAAAAAAACAATTCTTAGTTAGTCCAACCGTTCTGAGCTTGCTCAAGGACATAGTTCGCAACTAACTCAATTTCCTCAGCTTTAAGCTTCTTGCCAAAAGCAGGCATTGCGCCTTTGCCGTTAGTAACTTGGAGGATGATCGCTTCTACGGTGTTTTTGCCATACTCTTCCAAAGCATCTGCCTTCAAGGTTTTCTTAGCAACTACGTTATTGCGTCCGCCTGCATGGCATTGAGCGCAGTTATTATTAAAGATTTTTGCGCCTGCGGATAGTTCGGCAAATGCTGGCTGCCCTAGTGTCAGGCTGACCAACATAGTTAAGGCGATCGCTAGAATCGAAAAAATACGTTTCATTTTAATTATTCCTTATTTATTCACGAAAAATAAGGGCAAAGCCTTTGCTAATGCCCTACGCGGCTTAGCCGCAAAGTCGAGTTGAATTTTAGTCTGGGTTTATGATGACGGTATTTGCTCTAGTAGTCAAAAGACAGCCTGTCAAACAAAATACTTGACTTTTTGAAAGTGTGGCGAAGCCACACTTTCAAAAACAGGTGTGGACTCTCTCTTGGGAGATAGTTCTTACTTCAGAATGTTATAAGCGAGTAAGCGATCGCTAGAATGATTTTATATTCTGGTGTTCAATTATCCGAATTGTTTTCTCGTTATCGTTATTTTTAAGGGTTATTTACAAGAGTGTTTTATGGAAAGGAATCTATGATTAAAAAGTCTGACTTTACGCTGACTCCCTATATGAAGAGCAACGACTTATGGGCAACTTATCAAATTCTGAATACAGTTGTTCCCTATGTGCTGTTATGGGTTTTGGCAGTTAAAGTGACCGCGATTTCCTTTTGGTTTCTTCCGCCCATCATCGCTTTGATGACACTCTTCTCATTGCGCTGCTTCTCTTTAATGCATGATTGTGGACATTATTCTCTCTTTAGTTCCAAAAAGGTCAATAGAGTTGTTGGATTCTTTTTAGGGGTGATTAATGCGATTCCTCAATATCCTTGGTCAAGAGGTCATGCCTATCACCATAAAACCAATGGAGATTTTGAGAGATATCGTGGTGTTGGTGCATTTGTGTCTACTGAGGAATTTGCCAGATTCAATGCATTTGACCAAAAACTTTACGCATTTCTCAGACATCCATTAATGTCTTTGCCTGGAGGATTCTTTTACCTCGCGATTAAGCCAAGATATGCGCTCATTGCAGGAACTTGCGATTTTATCGGTCATGTATTCTCCTGCTTAAGGACAAATCCCCGCATGGGTTTATCCGCAATTATTGCTTCTCACAAATCTAGAAATTGGTATACAACATCGGAATTTGTAGACTTGCTGCTCAATAATATTTGTGTGATTAGTGCTTGGATTTTTCTGAGTCATCTCATGGGAGCAGGCTTTTTCCTAAGTATTTACTCCATCTCCTTAACTTTTGCAGCCGCGATCTTTATCTGTGTGTTCTTTGTGCAGCACTATTTTGAGGATTCCTATGCTCATAAGACAGAAGGTTGGGATTATCTACTGGGAGCACTTGAGGGTAGCAGTTATTTACAATTGCCAACAATTTTCAAGTGGTTCTCCGCAGATATTGGCTATCACAATATTCATCATCTCTCGGAACGAATTCCTAACTACAATCTCGAAGCTTGCCACAATGCGAATGTTCATCTTCTCTCAAAAGTAAAAACATTACGGATTGGCAATATATTTGACAGTGCGAAGTTTATTTTGTGGGATACGAAAGCAAATAAACTCGTCTCGATCGAAGCTTTTCGCCAAGCAGTTCAGTCTATGGATCTAGAGCCTGTCCAAGGTCTTGTAGAAGTCAATAGAACAGAGGAATTGCTGATCAAAAATGGGAAGTTTTAACAACTTAACTTTGGCACATTTGGAGGGCAAGGGGCTTAAGCCCCTTGTTCTAGGCTTTTGGTAGAATTGGGACTGCGCCAAAGTGAAATGCTCACGAAAAATCGGGGATTTTAACCTATGCTTTTGAAGTTTTCTGATGGCTATTTGCTTGACTATTTATGGTGATAAGTGTTGCAAGTTATGGGCAAAGTCTTGAAGTTTTATGAATTTAAAATTAACAATTTAAGGAAAATACTCTTATTTATATAAAATATACAAAGTTTAATTGCTCATAATTTTTGGAGAGTCAAAAGATGGAACCAGTTTCTCTCATTATTACTGCGTTAGTAGCTGGTGCGGTAGCTGCTGCTAAGGATATAGCGGAAAAAGGCGTTAAGGATGCTTATGAGGGGTTAAAAGCGTTGATTAAGAAAAGGTTTGCTGATAAGGGTAAAGAAGATGATAGCAATATTGTAGACAAACACGAGAAAAAGCCAGACTCAAAAGCAGTTAAAGCGCTTCTTGAAGAAGAGTTACTTGAAATAGAAATCGGCACAGACGAAGAAATACTGAATGCTGCTAGAGAGGTATTGAAAAAGGGAGATCCTGAAGGGTTTAAAGAAGGTAAATACAATACAACTGTAACGGTTTTGGGTGATGTGTATGGTGTTGCTGGTACAAACACAGGAACAGTTACGATTGGGGATGTGAATAAGGGCAAATAAAGAAGGCAATTACTGTATCTAAGCCCCCAAAGTCCCCCAGAATTGGGGGGCTTTGGAAGGATTTTATTTTCTTTCTCCCCAAAATTGGGGGCTAGGGGGCAATTATCAGTCATCAAGTTTATATAGAGGTTTATGTGACTGACCCCCATTCCGATGTATCTGCTAAAGATGTGTTTGGCGTTGCTGGACCAAATGCAGGAACGGTCAATGTCAATATCACCTATATTTCTCAGACATCCTCTGATGCTGAGATTCAGGCTAGAGAGCTGATTAAAGCTTCGCCTTATATGGGTTTAGAGAAGTTTGAATTTAAGGATCATGATAAATTTTTTGGGCGCGATCGCTGGATTGAAAATTTAACAGAGCATTTAAAACAAAAGAATGTGCTTTTGCTTTTGGGTGCATCTGGCAGTGGGAAATCATCGCTTATTAAGGCAGGAGTAGTTCCTGCTTTAGAAAAACAACCAAGTTTGAGTCTATTTAAGCTATTCGATTTTGTCCCAGATATTAGTCCTTTTGAATCTTTTTATGTTTCTCTCCAACCTACATACAAATCGAAGGCGAAGCTTGCTCAAATAGTCAAAGAAGATACATTGATTCAGGTTGAGCAATCTCTGAAACAGGATGCTCAGTGGTTGATTTTTATCGATCAGTTTGAGGAGTTGTTTACGCGCACATCGAAGGCAGAGCGGGATGTTTTTATTAAAAGTCTCATCAAGTTGATTGAGAGATCGGATAGTTCTATTAAAGTCATTTTGACGATGCGGGCGGATTTTCTGGATAAATTAAGTCCTTATCCAGATTTAGGGGAAATCCATAATCTCTATGGTCTATTGCTCACAGATATGGACGATCGCGATCTGAGATTGGCGATCGCGGAACCTGCGGCTAGAAATGGTGTTGTCTTTGAGAAGGGATTAACCGAGCAAATTATTGCTGATTTTAAGCAACAGGCTGGTTCTTTGCCGCTTTTGCAATATACCTTGAATTTATTGTGGAATAAGGATGATCTGCAAGATAGGGTTTTAAATGCTGAGACTTATCAGAAGTTGGAGGGCGTAACAGGGGCACTTCAGAAACAGGCAGATGACATCTATTACAATAAGGAAAGTGAGGAGAAGAAGCTAAACTTGTTAGAGCGAAAAGCTGCTGATCATATTTTCTTAGAATTAATTGAGTTAGAAGGCAAGAAACCTATAAGCAGAAGGGCAAACAAGTCAATATTTTGTGATGGTGGGATTCAAGAATCTGCTCTAGAGAAATTGATTGATAACCGTCTTTTGGTGAGTAAGGGAGAAGATAGTAAAGCGACAGTTGAAGTTGCCCATGAGGCTTTGCTGCGTTCTTGGAAGGTGTTACAGGATTTAATTCGGGAAAAGGAGGAGATCATTGTCCTCAGAAATCGCTTGTATGCGGATGCGAAACAGTGGCATGAGTTGGGTCAAAAGGATCTGCAAAAGGCTAATAGTGAACTCTGGAATGGCTCGAAGTTGGCGCGAATTGTGGAACTCCAAAAGGAAGGATCGCTGCCTAATTTGGATGCTGTAGCGTTCGAGTTTATTGAGTCTAGTGTCACGCAAGCGGAACGACAGAAGAATGAAAAGATTAGAACCGCGAGGCGAATTGCGGCGGGATCATTGGTGGCGGTGGTGATTAGTGCGGGGTTGGGGTGGATGGCTTGGCAAAAGACCAGAGAAGCGGAACTCAATCTTGCCGATGCGCTTGGATATACTTCTTTGTCTCTATTGGATAAGGGAAAGGAATTGGATGCTTTTGTTACAGCAATTAAGGCGGGAAAAATTCTGCAAAGCCAGCGAGTTGGCCGTCCAGATGTGTTCAATGCTTTGCAAGAAACTCTTAACAAGAGAAGTGAATACAATCGTCTAGAAGGGCATGATGACTATGTCTTAAGCGTGAGTTTCAATCCCAATGGCAAGACTTTGGTTTCTGGTAGTGGTGACAAAACAATCAAACTCTGGAATCTAGAAACAGGAACCGAAATTCTTACTCTCAAGGGGCATGATAACCCTATCGTAAGCGTGAGTTTTAGTCCCGATGGCAAGACTTTGGCTTCGGGTAGTACTGACAAGACAATCAAACTCTGGAATTTGGAGACAGGAAGGGAAATTCGCACCCTCAAGGGGCATGAAAGCTTTGTCTATAGCGTGAGTTTTAGTCCTGATGGCAAGACCTTGGCTTCTGGCAGTGATGACAAGACAATCAAACTCTGGAATCTGGAGACAGGAAGGGAAATTCGCACCCTCAAGGGGCATGAAAGCTTTGTCTATAGCGTGAGTTTTAGCTCCAATGGCAAGACTTTGGCTTCTGGTAGTGATGACAAGACAATCAAACTCTGGAATCTGGAGACAGGAAGGGAAATTCGCACCCTCAAGGGACATGAAGGCTTTGTCTATAGCGTGAGTTTTAGCTCCAATGGCAAGACTTTGGCTTCTGGTAGTGGTGACAAGACAATCAAACTCTGGAATCTGGAGACAGGAAGCGAAATTCGCACCCTCAAGGGGCATGATAACTATGTCTTAAGCGTGAGTTTTAACCCTGATGGCAAGACCTTGGCTTCTGGCAGTGGTGACAAAACAATCAAACTCTGGAATCTGGAGACAGGAAGCGAAATTCGCACCCTCAAGGGGCATGATAACTATGTCAGAGGCGTGAATTTTAGCCCCGATGGCAAGACTTTGGCTTCGGGTAGTATTGACAAAACAATCAAACTCTGGAATTTGGAGACAGGAAGCGAAATTCGCACCCTCAAGGGGCATGATAACTATGTCAATAGCATGAGTTTTAGTCCTGATGGCAAGACTTTGGCTTCTGGTAGTGGTGACAATACAATCAAACTTTGGAATTTGGAGACAGGAAGCGAAATTCGCACCCTCAGGTGGCATGATAACTCTGTCAATAGCATGAGTTTTAGTCCTGATGGCAAGACCTTGGCTTCTGGTAGTAGTGACAATACAATCAAACTTTGGAATTTGGAGACAGGAAGCGAAATTCGCACCCTCAGGGGCCATGATGACTCTGTCAATAGCGTAAGTTTTAGTCCTGATGGCAAGACCTTGGCTTCTGGCAGTGGTGATAAAACAATCAAACTCTGGAATCTAGAAACAGGAACCGAAATTCTTACTCTCAAGGGGCATGATAACCCTATCGTAAGCATGAGTTTTAGTCCTGATGGTAAGACCTTGGCTTCTGGCAGTGGTGACAAAACAATCAAACTCTGGAATCTGGAGACTCAGGAGACAGAAATCAAAATTCGCACCCTCAGGGGGCATGATGAATATGTCAATAGCGTAAGTTTTAGTCCTGATGGCAAGACCTTGGCTTCTGGTAGTGGTGACAAGACAATCAAACTTTGGAATCTGGAGACAGGAAGGGAAATTCGCACCTTCAGGGGTCATGATAACTCTGTCAATAGCGTAAGTTTTAGTCCTGATGGCAAGACCTTGGCTTCTGGCAGTGGTGATAAAACAATCAAACTCTGGAATCTAGATACTGGAAACGAAATTCGTACACTCAAGGGGCATAATGGTCTTGTCTGGAGCGTGAGTTTTAGTCCTGATGGCAAGACCTTGGCTTCTGGTAGTGATGACTTCACTATCAAACTCTGGAGTCGCAACAATGGGTGGGATTTAGATGCTTTGATGGAGCGTGGTTGCGATCGCGTACGCGCTTATTTAACCTACAATATTAACGTCAGCGAAAGCGACAGACATCTCTGCGATGGGATTGGCACGAAAAAGTAGTCGAGTCGTAAATGTAGAACCGATCGCTAACTTGTGATCTAGACCATCAGGTGAAGGTCAGAAACTTTTTGTAAATTAAAATCGTCTTTCGATATATCAAAGTACTATATTGCAGGCAGATCAAAAATTCAGACTAAATTTAGATTAAGTGTTTAGGTTAAGTCCGAATAAATTTTGACAGAATGCCTAAGAATACGATCTAAACTTTGCTAACTACCTATAGCCTGAGATTTTCGGGGAAATTATATGAAGCGTCCTTTGAAACCAACATCTGCGCCAATATTTGCACCAATACTTACATCCATATCTGCATCCCTATTGGCAGCATTAGTCAGCGTCGCCACCGCCATGCCTAGCTTCGCCGCCGATCCGTTTCGCAGCTCAAATGCTAGGGCGATCGGTAGCGAAACTCAAAAAGCCTTTGAACTAATGTTTAAAGACGGCAACTATGTAGAAGCAGTGAGACAGTTAGACAAAGCTGTAGGTACTGAAGCCGATGAGCCGCTAGTATTTGCGCTCAGATCCGCGACTTTCTACGCCAAAGACGACTTTTTAGGAATGCAAGTAGCTGGCAAACGGGTACGCCGCAATGCCGAAGCCCTGAGAGGCAAAGATGACCTCAGAGCCTATATCTATCTAGCAGCAAGTGACTTGATCGAAGCAGGATATATCGTCAAAACCGAAGGTGTATCTAGCGCACCTAAAGCCCTCCCCCTTGTCCAGAGCGTATTTGACAACATCAAAAAAGCACAGGATATTGACGCAAATGATCCTGAACTGAACTTGATTAAAGGCTATATCGATATGCTGATTGCCTCAGTATTGCCTTTATCAGACCTTGAATCAGCCTTGTCTAGCCTGAAGCAATATGCGGCTCCTGACTATCTGAAATGGCGTGGTATTGCCCTTGCCTATCGCGATGCACGGATGCCAGATCTTGCCCTAGATGCTGTAAATAAAGCCCTTACCTCTGCACCGAATAACCCAGAACTCAATTATCTAAAGGGACAGATTCTATGGATGCAAGGTAGCAACATTCCTGAGGCGAAAAAACAATTTGAACTAGCCCTGAGTAAAGCTAAGCAGTTGAATCCCAGCCTGTTAGCAGAAATCCGCGAACAATGCCGTGGTTTGGTTGGTTCAGCCTGTGCTGAAAAATAGTTATCACTAACATGACAAAAAAGCCTCGCACAGCGAGGCTTTTTTGTGAAAATTTTTACAAGCATTACTGGCTACAGCGTGAATGTGGCGATCTTCGCTAAACTATTGCAGGCAATAGGTTCTATTTCAGTTCATACAAAGCAAGACAAAACTCATGGCACAAGATATAAAACTGGTCGTGGTAGATATTGATGGCACGATTAGCGGTGATGCCAATCAGGTCAATGATGCAGTGAAAGAGGCAGTGAAAGCGGCTCAAGCTAAGGGTGTCAAGGTAGCGATCGCCACTGGGAGAATGTATCGCTCAGCATTACGCTTTCATGAAGCGATCGCCTCAGATATGCCATTGATCTCCTATCAAGGTGCATTTATCAAAGATCCTCAAACCGATGAATTAGTAGGACATTGGCCAGTTGAGTTAGAGCAAGCTCTTTCTTTGTTAGATGATCTGGGCGAATTTGCGACTAATGACCAGCTTTCGATTCATATCTATGTCAATGATGAACTCTACGTTCGCAAAATGACTGCTCAAACCCAAGCCTATGCCGAACGTTCTAAGGTGGGCGTTAAGGTAGTTGGTGATTTACGCGAATTTCTGACTAGTGCTAGTACCGATCATCCACCCACAAAAATCTTGGCTCTGAGCGATACCGCCGAATTAGTGACAGAAATGCTAAGAGTATTGAAAGATCGCTATACACCGCAACAACTTTATCTCACGAAGTCCGTAGCTACATTCTTTGAGGCAACCAATCCGATCGCGAATAAAGGTACTGCCGTAAAACATTTAGCAGAGAATATTTTGGGCTTTGATCGCTCTCAGGTTTTAGCGATCGGTGATAACTTCAACGATTTAGAGATGATCGAATATGCAGGAATCGGCGTGGCGATGGGTAATAGTCCTGAAGGATTAAAGCCTCTCGCGGATTGGGTTGCGCCTAGTGTGGAAGATGATGGTGCAGCCGCAGCGATCGCCAAATTTGTTTTGTAGCTTATAGGTCTGGTTCAATTCCTGCTGCCCTGAGTTGAGCAAGTAAGCGATCGGCGCGTTGGCGTTCTTGTTCAGCGCGTTGATACTCCTTGGTTGCTCTTTGGCTTTCAATCTCAGCACGTTCCGAGCCAGTGATCAATAAATTGCCTTGAGCATCCCACCAACGGAGCCAAGGTAGTTCGAGATTTTGATATTGTCCCTGCCAAATCCCGATCTCAACCCCAAGTTGTTCAATGGGGTAATGTCCGCGCTCATTAGCGGGTACAAGTTTAAATTGATTGCCAACAAATTGATATAGCTCGACGCTAGCAGTTTGAACTTCGTAAATGCCATAAAAAGCAGGACGAATCACCTGTTCATAGATGAAGAATTTACCTTTCCAAGGCGTTTTATCCCTCTCTTCCTTCCCAGTTCCAGACACAAATTCCAAAATGATTAACGGAGCAATAAATTCTTGCCAGAGAACATAGGAACGACGCGGAATCCCATTTAATAATGGTGGTACATTTGGCACATAAAACCAATCGGGAGCCTCTGCTCCTTTTTCGGGAGGTTCGGTCATGCGCCAATAGATGCCACTATCCTGACCGATCGCATATTGTCCATCGGAATGTATTTTTTGTAATACAGGCTCTATTGAATCTGTTAGGAGAATACTTTGGGGATGCTCTTGGAAATTTTTTACAAATGTGCCATCTGACTCTGGCAGTTGGGTGTGATCGGGTAGCACAACAGGGTCTATAGATGGATCGATTGTGAAAGTCATGACTTTCGATCTCCCTCATTGTCATTATGTTTATATTATAAGTAGCTCAGCATAGTTGTAAACTCAAACCAAATTGTGTGGCTGCCCACATAGCGTGCAACCACACAATTTGAGTTTTAAGTTTATCTATGCTTAATACCAATTCACGAAAGTATGACAACACTTTCGCGAATTAAAAAACAAGCCCAGTAAGGATTTTTAAAACTAAAAATGGCGTAGCCATTTTTAGTTTTGGTATAACTACTCAATTCTTTGAGCAAATTCTATGACTAAGCTTCAGCCTCAAGAAGTCATTAATCAGCGCTATCAATTAGAACGTCAACTAGGTCAGAATGCAGGACGAGAAACTTGGCTTGCAAAGGATTTGCAGCAAGAGAATGAACTGGTGGTGGTTAAGCTGTTAGCTTTTGGAGGGAATGTGCAATGGGAAGATTTGAAATTGTTTGAACGGGAGGCAAATGTACTTAAACAGTTAGATCATCCGAGGATTCCTAAATATCGCGATTACTTTTCCATTGATGATCGCTCTTTGTGGTTTGGACTCGTACAGGAATATATTCAAGGAAATTCTTTGCGAGAATATATTGCTCAGGGGCATAAATTTACAGAAGCACAGGTTAAACAAATGGCGATCGCCATTTTAGAAATTCTCATTTATCTGCATGAATTGAATCCCCAAGTTCTCCATCGTGATATCAAGCCTAGTAACTTGATTCTGACTGGTAAAGAAGGGGGATCTAGAAATATTTATCTGGTGGATTTTGGCGCAGTACAGGACAAAGCCAGTGCTGAAGGCAAATCTTTTACCGTGGTCGGAACCTATGGCTATGCACCGATGGAACAGTATGGAGGTAGAGCCGTAGCCGCCTCTGATCTCTATGCTTTGGGTGCGACGATGATTCATCTATTGACGGGGATTTCCCCTGCGGATTTACCACAGGATGATGATGCAAAGATAGTTTTTCGCGATCGCACCAGTGCTAGTTCTCATCTAGTGCATTGGATTCAAAAATTGGTAGAACCTACAGTCAAAAAGCGCTATGGGTCAGCGAGAGAGGCTTTACAATCTCTCAAAGAACCATCGACTCCCTTAGTAAAACCTCAAGTTGCCTCAAATATATCTGCCCCAACTGCCACGGTTCGCCCCAAGCGTAGAGTTTATCCACCAGACAATACCAATATCCAAGTTGAGCAATCGGCAAACCAACTGAGAATCATTATTCCTTGTCAGATCTGGACAGCAATTGCGATTTGGGTATTAGTTATTGTAATTAGTTTCTTTCTTCAGCCATTTTTTCCTAGTATCCTGATGCTCATTGCGACTATAGGAAATTGGAGCTACATTGGTGTTGCTTTCATCTTACTACTGTTGCTAATTGGCACTGTAAATTCCCTAACAACCATCATCTTAGAAATCGGTGAGCAAGAAACTTGGTTAAGGCGATCGCTTCTAGGCAAAATTTACTGGCATGCGAAATTTCCCACCCATGAATTGCAAGGAGTAGAGCCACAATGGAAAATGATCGAAAGAAAAAATAGTAACTTTTTCAATTGGCTCGCTTGGGCAGCGAGTGAACCCAGTGAAGATAACTCGATGAAGTCTAATGTAATTCTCTATCTAGCGGGAGTTCCCTATACCTTGGCAGTATCCGATTTACGCCCGACAGAGGTGAGTTGGTTAATCGATGTACTTGAAGATTTCTTACATCAAATTAAGATCGGTAACTCTAGATGATTTTTGGAGTAGTTCATTCTAAGCTATAGCCTTGCTGACATCTTGTTTTCATGAAATATGTGAATATTATGATGCGATCGCGTTTTCACAATGTTAAATACTTACATATTCTGGGTTTAGCTGTTTTTGGCATAGTTGCGATCGCTGCTGGTTGCTCCAATCCCTTCGCGACTGCCAATACCCCCGACCAAATTCGCCTCGGAACCTTTAATCTGGAAAATTTTGATGGATTGAACTCAGCAAAGGTTGATGCGGTGAGCCAAATTATTGAGCGGAATTTTGATGTTATTGGCTTACAAGAGGTTAGTCCCGTTGCTGCGGAAAAGCTCAAAGAGAAGTTGAATAAATCTCAAAAATGGAACTTTATCTTAGGAGAATCGGGTAATAAACAAAGGGTCGCTCTTTTCTATCGTCAAGACGAAGTATCTGCTCAAAAAGTGACGGAATGGAAACAGGTAAATATCACAGGGACTTTGCGATCGCCCCTTGTCACCTACATCAAAGCTGGACAGAAGTTTGACTTTACCTTAGTAGTAGTGCATCAAAAGGGTAGCGGCGGTGCAGATGCTGATCGCCTGCGTCAACATCAAAGCGATCTCCTACGGAAAGAGGTTGATCAATATCAAAAGAATCCTCAATCTGATCCTGACTTGATTCTAGTAGGAGATTTCAATAGTCCTACATGGGCAGAGCAAAATCGTGGCTTACGTGATGCTCCCTTGTCATTCTTAACAAGATCGGTGGAAACCAATGCTCAAGAGAACTGTTTGAAAAAACATGGTCAACCGAAAACCCCTGAGGGTCGTCCGCGTTATTCCAATCGTGGCACTGGTTGCGTTATCGACCATATTGCGGTTTCCAAAGCTCCCAAGGGTGCAGAAGAAGAATATATTCCTCAATCAGTGCAAATTCTCGATCCTCAAAAAGATTTAGGCTTTGATAGCGATCGCACCTATTTTTCTAAAGTTTCTGATCACTTACCCGTAAGAGCCATCTTTCGCACAAAATAATGAAGCTGTTGCCTTGCAACAGCTTCATTATTTTTCGCGTTCTGGAAGTAAATGTAAAAGAGAAGGAACAACCGAAATCACAACAATAGCGATCGTAATAGGTAGCAAATATTTATCAACATCGGGAATAACATTTCCCAATCCATAGCCCAATAGAGATAAGCCAGATGTCCAGATGAACCCACCAATTAGATTGAACTTAAAGAATGTGGCGTAGTCCATTTTGCCAATGCCTGCGACGATGGGGGCAAAGGTGCGGACAACGGGCAAAAAGCGAGCTAGGATGATGGTTTTTTTGCCATGCTTATCATAAAAATTTTGTGCCTTGATAATATGCTTCTTATGAAAAAATATCGAATCTTCTCTAGAAAATAATTTGTGCCCAAAGCGTTTGCCTGTAGCATAGCCTACGTTATCTCCCAGCACTGCACAAAAAAAGCATCCGATAATCAGTGCAAAGATGTTGAGCTTTCCTATAGAAGCCAAAAAACCTGCGGCAAATAGAAGCGAGTCTCCTGGTAAAAAGAACCCAACAAGTAGACCAGATTCAGCAAAGATGATCGCCCAAATTGCAAGATGACCACCAACAGATCCCAGCGATTCAACCAATTGCTTTGGTTCTAAAATATTCACGTTGCCTTAATACCTTTTTGTAATCTTGTTTTATAGTGCTTTGTGTTGATTCAAATGCCAAGAAATTTTTAGAAAAACTGGCAAAGCCAGTTTTTCTAAAAATTTCTTGCTTCTCAATGACTCTAGGGAGGTGTAATGGAGAGCATTAGAGTCCTGAAGGTAAACCCGTGGGTTTGCCCTTGATACTGGTGACGATTCTTCCCCAACCAGCTTCACCACCGCCGTCCCAAAAAATTTGCTGCATTACTGTATAGGTATAGGCATCGTAGGCTCCACCAACACCGACATCATAACTGTCGCTAGCCCCATGACGAGTTCCGTAAGGATCGTGAACAAGCCAAACTTTTTGGTTAGGGTCATGTCCCACAATCAAGCAAATGTGTCCACTGCCTTTGTAAGCGAATCCTACAACTACAGGAATATTTGCCTTAAGAGACATTAAGACATCTTTTGCGGACAGGGAATAGCTAAAGTAAGAGTCTATACCAAGTTCTTTTAAAGCCCATGTTTGAGCGTCATGATCAGTAGTATCACCATACTTGCCCACAATTCGCATATAGACAGATTCGGGTTCGGGGAATCCCTGTGCTTTTGCCATCGTGGTCAAGGCTCCATTTAGCACAAAATCGGCTAGCATTGTATTGCTGGTCGTATTGCACTGTCTCCAGCCAGGACCAAAGATTGCCTGATCATTATCTAATTGAGAGCAATATTTGACTGGGAGCTTAATCAGTTGATTGATATCTTCCCCCTCAATTTTGACATGAGGATCATAGGCATATACTTTTTGCAGTTGAGCTTTACCATCTAAGGCAGGGAAGGGAGAAGCAAGAGTTAGGAGAAGATGTTGATTACGATCGGGGCTATACTCAGTCACAAAAAAAGACTGCCCCTTTTTGATGAAAATCTTCTCAGAATCGGCTAAATCCGTTGAGCCAAGCAGCTTTTTTTTCAGAAAAGTATCTGCTTCGGCGATCGCTTTGGGCATAGGACAACCTCGGAGTGAATGCGATAATTATATAAATCATCTCATATCGCAATCAGGAATTATTTATAGATTTTTGAAATCTTGTATTAATGAATAATTAAGTATCTGGGCGCAGCTCATATTAGTTCTCATCAAAAAACAGTTTTGCTATTTTCTAGCGTCAACAGCTTGGAAAATAGCAAAACTGTTTTTGGTAATCCTGTCTAGAGTAAGATTGCAAAAAATGATTTTGATAATGAGAATCGCTGAGTGGTGTATTGTGTTGATTCTAATTGTGAGTTGTTATACCAATTTCCGAGCGTACAAGCTATAGGAAATTTTTTAAAAGTGTTGTTTTTCAATGCTTTTAAAAAATTTCTTGGTTAGGGTTTGAGCGCAAAGCGCTGTAAATTATAATGACGCTGTAACTCAATGGCACAATGATCTTAGCGCAATTAAACAGTTAACCCTATGGAAATATCAGCAGTGCCTACAGAGGTGTGTACCCTTCATCCTGAAAGCACTTTGGGTAAATTATATCTTGATTGGATGCCTCAACCAGGAAACTATATCAATTTAGAAGGTAAAACCTATGTGATCTTAGAGCGCCGTCATCGCTATCAGTTTCGGAGAGGAAAATATAACTTATTTAGAGTTTTAGTTTACGTACAGCCAGCACCAGAGAATTTGGAAAGAAGTTTGGTGAATGGGCGTTGGATAATTGGGGATGGAAGTTGTCGATATAATGCTGGTTCGGAAATTATTCGCTGTGCGGTCAATCCAAATGGTCCTTGTCAAGGATGTCGCTTTTGGGAAGCATAAAAAAGGCGGCGCATTGCGCCGCCTTTTTTGGGAAGTTAGAATTGAAGACCTACGCCAGCCTGTAGGGAAGTTCCTGCAGAACCATTGCTTTGTCCATTAAATGGAATTACAGCATTGCTATAAAGCAAAATATTTTTGTTGAGGCTAACTTCGACACCAGGTTGAACCGCAAAGGCAGTTTGATCACCTGTCATGCTGCTGTTACCGCCAACTTTAAAGGAAGCACCAGCACCAAGATAAACGTTAGTGCGATCGCCTACTGGTAAGTCATAGGAAACGGTAGGAACAATGGAAGTACCGCCATTACCAAAGAGAACAGAACTTCTGACGGAAAGTGGTACATCATCAAATTTATAGCGACCTGCTAAGTTTGCTCCTACTACGGAAGGATTAGTTGCAAAACTTTGAAGAGACACGCCAGCACCTACATAGCTACCAGGTAGTCTTACTTCTTCGGCTGAGGCGACTGCGCTAAATGAGGTAAGAACAGAAGTAGCGATCGCAACACCTAAATAGATTTTTGTAAGAGATTTCATGAGATTGATTTCCTGCTGAACTATGACTCCTTTGACTGGAGATAATTGGCATAGTTCCCATTGTTCCTTGAGCTTCAAAAAGCAAGAAACCCAGTCAGTGACTGGGTTTCTTGCTTTTTGAAGGATTTCTATCTCTAGATAATCATGCTAACGGGTGAGAGATAAAAGAAGTTTTGCAAAGCAAAACTTCTTTTATACGTAGCTACCTGCTGTGGCAACCTCACGTAATTGCAAATCGCAACTGCGCCAGACTTGCCCATCGATCGCTGTTTGTTCGATCAGACTAGCGAGACGCAGGGTTTTTAAGGCTTGATCGCCGCCGACGGAGGGTTGTGCCTTATCACGAACACAGGCAACAAAATGCTCTAGTTCGGCGTGCAGTGGCTCAATATTGCTGGTATAGACTTTTTCGATGAAACCGTCTTGACGATAGAGGACTTGACCGTAATCGGTTGTCCAGTTGGCTGTAGTTTGACGATGAATCAAAATTTCGTTATTGAGGAAATCTGACTCGGTGAGGGAATTGGTACAGTGAGCAGTGATTTTGCGCTTTTTGCGATGGGTAACTTTGCTAGCGGTGAGGGTAGCGATTACACCATTCTCAAAGCCGATCGTGGCGGTGACATAGTCGAGATAGCTGGATTCTGGGGAAACGCGATTGCCATGGGCGGAGACTCGCACGATCGCAGAGGGGACTAGCTCAAGGATCAGATCAATATCATGAATCATCAAATCAAATACGACCGAGACATCATTTGCCCTTTGCGAATAGGGACTCATGCGATCAGCTTCGATCGCCAAAATTGTCTCATGTTTTAAAACTTTGCTAAGTTCTTGGAAAGCGGGGTTAAATCTTTCAATATGTCCGACTTGAAGAATGCGATTATGGTCGGCGGCGATTTTAACTAGGGCTTCGGCTTCTTCGATGGTGGCGGCGATCGGCTTTTCTATCAGTACATGTACACCAGCCTTTAGGCAAGTTGTGCCCACATCGTAATGCAATCGCGTGGGGACGGCGATACAAACTGCATCGACTAGGGGTAAAAGTTCGCGGTAATCTTCAAAATAGAGAACACGATGCTTATTTGCGGTATCACGTCCGCGTTCTACACTGACATCGGAAACACCAACTAATTCTGCATCCTTGAGCAAGCTGAGGACTCTTGCATGATGCTGCCCCATGTTACCGATACCAATGACACCAACCCTTATAGGATCTTGGAAATTACGATTGGGGCTCATACTCCTCACACACGCTCAATAAACACGCTCAGTTTGTCCAAAATCGTAACATGGATGTATAACGCTTTGCGCTCTAAATAGAAAGCACCCTATGGGTGCTTTCTCGTAATAGGGATCAACCTGTATTCCGCATACCTGCCGCAATGCCGTTGATCGTCAGCAATGCCCCACGCAAAAGTTCGTTTTTGGAATAGCGCGATCGCAGATCAACGGTATCAGGACGGTGTTGGCGTAAACGCTTGAGCAAAGAGGCTTGAATAAAGCCGAGGGGTACAATTGAGCCATTCCGTAGTTGCACTGAGCGTTGGAGATCGCGATCGCTATCTAGCATTTGCTTTTGTCCTGTGATCAATTGCAGTACTTTGCGTGTGCGTTGAAACTCCTCGGTGATTTCCGCAAATATTTCGATAAAGGCTTCCTCGTAACCCTCTTTAGTTAGCTCTCGCATATAGTGATGGGCGATTTGCATATCGGTTTTGGCGATCGTCATCTCGACACGGGAGATTGCCGTTTTAAAGAAGGGCCATTTGCTATAGAAATATTGCAATAGCGACAAATGCCCATCAGGGTTTTCTTGGAGAAATTCTTCTAGGGCTGCACCGATGCCATACCAAGAGGGTAATAAAAAGCGGCTTTGTGTCCAACTAAATACCCAAGGAATTGCTCTTAAACTGCCGAGATCGCGTTTACCTGCACGACGGGCGGGACGGGAGCTAATTTGTAATTGGCTAATTTCTTCGATCGGCGTAACTTGGTGAAAAAATTCCACCAGATTTGGCTGCTCGTAAATTAAATGGCGATACACTTGGCGCGATCGCTTAGAAATTTCTTCCATTGTGTCCAGCCAGCAATCGAGGGTATCGGTGCTACTGGGTAATAGGGCAGCTTGAATCACCGCAGTAGCGATCGTTTCGAGGTTATAAAGAGCGATTTCGGGCAAGGAATACTTCGAGGCAAGTACTTCCCCTTGTTCGGTGATTTTGATGCGTCCCTCGATGCTGCGGCCGGGCTGTGCCAAGATTGCCTCATAGGTTGGGCCGCCACCACGTCCGACCGAGCCGCCACGTCCGTGAAACATCCGTAGATCCACTTGATATTTTTGGCAAACGTCCTGTAAGGCGCGTTGGGCTTTATAAATTTCCCAGTTACTGCTCAAAAATCCTGAATCTTTATTACTGTCAGAATAGCCAAGCATGACTTCTTGTAGATGATCATGGCTTTCGAGATAGGTGCGATAAAGCGGTAGCTCAAATAACTCCGTCATGATTGGCGGGGCACTTTGCAAATCCTCAACTGTTTCAAAGAGCGGTGCAATGCTGAGTGAGCCTTTGCCCGTGGCTGGGTCATAGAGTCCTGCTTCTTTGGCTAGCAGCATGACTTCGAGAATATCGCTAACACTACGGTTCATACTGATCACGTAGTTATTGCAGATTTCAATCGAAAATTCCTGTTGCAGCTTTGCCACCATCCGAAATGTCTCAATAATTTCGTTGGTTTTGGCACTAAAGTTCAAGTGGCTGGGAATCATGGGACGACGGGTTTTTAACTCCTGTGTCAGCCAAGTGACTTTTTCGGCTTCACTGAGGGCATCATAGGGTTGGGGCAGCAATTGCAATGTTTCAGCAATTTCGGTGATTGTGTTGCTATGTTGCGTACTTTCTTGACGGATATCGAGGTGGGCTAAGTGAAAACCATAAACCTCAACCTGACGGATCAGATTTTCAAGGGGTTTGGGATTGAGTTTGGTTTCGATTAAGCTTGCCTGAATTAGTTTTAATTCGGCGAGGAAGTCATCTACATGGGTATATAAGAGATGTTCTTGTCCCTTGGTGGATAATTCCATTTCCGAGGCTTGCCATCCACTATGGCGCAATTTTTGATTACGATCGCGTGTTCTTTCTAGTCTGTTTTTGACGTAGGCGAGTTTGAGGCGATAAGGCTCTTGGCGGAACTTGATCGAATATTTCTCGTAAATTTCAGGCAGATGGATCTGATCGTCGCCAAGGGAGTCCAGCAAATCTTGAGAAACATCGCTAAGGCTTTGGGATAGCGACAATAAGCGGCTGAGACGCTCAATGGATTTAATATATTTGTTTAAAACTAGATTTCGCTGATAGCACGCGGTTTGCCATGTGACTTCGGGAGTAACGTAGGGATTGCCATCGCGATCGCTACCAACCCATGAGCCAAATTTGCAAAAGTCATAGCTTGGTAACTTTAGTTTAGGAAAAGTAACAGCAATTGCGGAAGCAATGCGATCGTAAAGGACAGGGATCGCATCAAATAAAACCTCTTCAAAATAATGTAGGGTATAGTCAGCTTCGTCTAAAACCGTGGGCTTAATTTGGTTTAGCTCATCAGTACGCCACCAGAGACGGATTTCCTCTGCTATTTGATCCTGTAATGAGGCTGCCTCCCAGTTGAGGGCGATCGCCTGTGGCACTGCTTCATCACCACGAAAACCAATGAGACGATCGAGTTCCTTGAGCATCTTAGCGATCGTGCGTTGTTTATCGCGAATCGTATGCCGCACAATTTCTGTAGGGTGAGCAGTAAAGACCAGCCGAATATCGAGGTTATCGAGGATTTTCTGGATTTGGCGTGGAGGAACGTTGAGTTTTTTCAGTTCAGGAAAAAGCCAGCGAAATGTACCCACAGGATATTCGGCTTCACTATTGATCGGGCTAACGCGATAGATGCTAGTTTGTTCCTGCTCATGATCTTGCTCAACTATATTGATTAGCTGAAAAAATAAAGCAAAGGCACGAGCGGCTGTAGTGGCTTGATGGAGGTCAAGACTTTCGACCACCTTTAAAACCTCTTCGGCAGGGTATTCGGGGGCTTGCCCCTCTGGTGAACACATAGCCCGCAGTTGTCTCAATAAATCAACTAGTTCTTGACCGCTTTCTCTTAATAGGACTGATTCCCACAAATCCTCGACGAGCTTGAGACGATATCGCAGACGAGAATTGGCGGCACGCAGATCGCTCTCAATGTTGACAATCTGTACTAATGACGCTGACAGTGCTGCTGGGGAACTCATCCAACTTTCTCCAAATTTTCTTTCTAGTCCAAAATTGTCCTGCTTTAAGGAGTTTGCTTCTGTTGCTCACTTAGCAATTACAGCACTTTACACTTTGTTGTAGGCAATGTATAAAGCCCACAACCTTACTAAATATGATTTTTTGCTCTGTGTATGTTTACCAAACACTTGGGCAAATTGCTGTAATAACCTTTAGGCTTACAGAAGCCGAAATCTCATGGCAGGAATCAAACATAAAATCTCTATTGTTTTCTATACCATACCAACCTACCCGTTTGTTAGTTGTAGCCTTTTTTGCTAGCGATCGGTTAGTAATTTTTATGAGATCCTTGGGGATCGCTCTAGTTAAAAATATCTATACTTCTGCAATATTTCTTTACAATGCGTCCATAATTAAAGAGAGAACACGAGGTTTTACGCTCTTGAAGTAAAGCTATCGATCAATCAAAAAAGACGCTTTGCGCCTTCTATTCAAGTAGAACCATTGATAATCAAGGAAGAACTCAAAATATCTTCTCTTGGAGTAGTAGGAGTAGTAATTTAACGCATGTTTGATGTACTAATTGTTGGTGCGGGTATGGTGGGCGCGAGTTTAGCCTGTGCGCTAGGTGATAAGAACTGTGCGGCAAACCGTGATCTGAAAGTGGGGATCATCGAGGCTAACGGTAATTTCTTGCGCGGAGAATTTACTGCCGATGGTCGCGCTAGTGCGATCGCCTATGGATCGAGCCAGATTTGGCAAAATATTGGCGTGTGGGGTGGGATGCAGCGTCGTGGGGTTACGCCGATGCACGCGATCCAAGTTTCCGAGGGTGATCTGCCCTATCAGGTGCAATTGCGGCGCGAAGATATGGGGCAAGAAGCATTAGGCTATATTGTCGAAAATTCCGTGACCTTGGCTTCGCTTTGGGAATTTGCGCGGGAATGTCAAAACTTGGAATTAATTTGTCCTGCCAAAATTTTAGATATTGAGGAGGTCTCAGATCGCAATATCATGCGCGTAAAAATAAGCTCCGACATTGGTGAGCAATATCTAGAAACAAAATTATTAGTGGGAGCCGATGGTGGGCGATCGCTAGTTCGTCAATTAGCTAATATTGCGATCGATCAACGCCCATACGAACAAACCTGCATCGTCACCACGATTCAGTCAGAAAAGCCCCATCACAATTTTGCCCATGAAAGATTTCAACCCAGTGGTCCTTTTGCAATTTTGCCCCTCGGTAGCGATCGCTCTTGTATCGTCTGGACTGCTACCACTGAGGAAACGCCCCATCTGCTTGCCCTTGATGAATCGACATTTCTTCAAGAGTTAACCAAGCGCTTTGGTCATCCCCTCTTGGAAAAGCTCGGCAAGATTAAAGTGATAGCCCGTGAACGAGCTAATTATGTTCCCCGTTGGATGCATAGCCAGACTTATATTCAGTCACGTTTAGCCTTGATTGGTGATGCGGCGCACACCACACATCCGATCGCAGGTCAGGGTATGAATCTCGGTATTCGTGATGTCAATGCTTTAGCGAAGGTGTTAAAAGCTGCCCATCAAAATCACGAAGATCTCGGCGCGATCGCTGTGTTAAAGCGGTATGAATCAAAACGTAAATGGGATAACCTCGGCGTAATTTTGCTTACTGATATTTCTAATCGCCTATTTTCTAACCATAATTGGTTCTTCAAAGTACTACGCCGCTTTGGTTTGCTACTTTTGCAAATTGCGCCTCTCAAGCGCCTTTTGATGTACTTTATGATGGGTTTGCATCAGGTATAGAATTGAGTTGTGAGCCAAGAGAGCTAAAAATGAATCAAGAAATAAACAATAGACTGGATCGTGTAGAGAGTGCTTTGATTGCTCTCGCCGAAGAGTCTCAAGCATTGAGACAGGAGTTACGCGCTACTAATAGTAGTCTTGATAGTCTGATTGAGCATCTTTACACCCAGCGTGATGTGGTTGCCCTTGATGTGGTGGATATAAAAGATGAGTTACATGAACTTAAGGAAGTCACTAAACAGCAAAGTGCAACTGCCGATCGCTATGCAATTTCGGCTCAACTGCAAGCGGAAACCGTGAAAATTCAAGCTGAAAATATTCGGATCATGATTGAAGCTTTGAATCTCAAGCAGGCTTAAATAAAAAATTAGATAATTTAGATATTGTCTATGGGAAATAAACCCTGAAGCTACGCATATTCGCATCACAAAATTTAAAAATTTCCCGTGGATTTTGAGCTAACTGAACACGCAAAATTAAGGATTAGCGATCGCCAAATATCCTTGAATTGGATTGAGATGACTTTACGCGCACCTCAAAAAGTTGAATTAGACTCCAAAGATCCTGATTTGCGACATGCTCTGTTAGCCATTGGTGATTACGACAATAGGGTTTTGCGGGTCATTTATAATGTGAAAATCACCCCTAATAAAGTTGTCTCAGTATATTTTGATCGAAAAATGCGAGGGAAATTATGAGAGTTGAATATGACCCGATCGCTAATGCTGCTTACATTCGTATGCGAGAAACGGACATTGTAGAGTCAGAAGAAGTAGCTGATGGAGTTATTTGTGACTTTGACGGACAAAATAA
This sequence comes from Pseudanabaena yagii GIHE-NHR1, assembly GCF_012863495.1. Lineage (NCBI taxonomy): Bacteria > Bacillati > Cyanobacteriota > Cyanophyceae > Pseudanabaenales > Pseudanabaenaceae > Pseudanabaena > Pseudanabaena yagii. The sequence continues at coordinate 1,991,266 of NZ_JAAVJL010000001.1, read as the reverse complement.
GATAGTTGGTGTGGAAATTTTAAGCATTAAGCAAAGATCTCCCACTCAAATTAAAAACATCATTTTTCCCTTCGATGAGCAAGACAAGCAAAATCTTAAGGAGTTATTTAGTATTTTTGCACTCGCTTTTTAGGTAGGAAGTTTGAATATGGCGATCGCAAATTTACCAACTCGGTTAACTCCGCAATTAATCACACCTGAAAACTTTCAGCCCTATGGTCAGGTGATTTTTCCTACTGACGATGGGAAGCAATTTGATGAGAAGGATGCTCAGCTATCTTTGGCAGGGATTCCGCGTTTTTACATCATGAATCTCCGCAAAGTTGGGCTGAAATTTCAGAGCTTTGCGCGGCATCAGCAATGTACTCAATGTCTTGGTGCTCTTGGCGGTAAGGAATGGTTTATGGCGGTTGCCCCCGCCTCAGCACCTGAGCAAATTAATTTAGAGCAAATTGCTGCATTTCGGATTACAGGCAATTGTTTCATCAAATTAAATACTGGCACTTGGCACGCGGGGCCACTTTTTGCAGAAGAATTTATTGATTTTTATAATCTGGAATTACATGACACGAATATCAATGATTATGAGGTCTGTAATTTACGCAAACTTTATAACTTGAGTTTTGAGTTACACCCATGAAAGAGAAAGAGGGCGCAAAGTGTCGTCTTTACTCTTTCAGTAGTTACAAGAAATAATTTTTTGTTTTCAGCGATCGCGAAAAATCGTGGTTAAAATAGCATCACGAAATATCGCCTTGCTTTTAACCACACAAGTCCCCACGCAGCCGTGAAACTCCTTCAAATTTTTCAAGTTTTCCCGTTTTTTGATCGCACCGTCGATAAATGGGCAACAGAAGCTCGCCTCCTACGATGGCTGACGTTTTTGTGGCTATTTGCAGGATTAGCAGTACTTTTCTCGGCATCCTACCCTACTGCGGATGCTGCCTTCAAGGACGGCACGCTCTATTTCAAATACCAATTGGCTTGGGCAGTGATCGGGCTACTGATTTTTAATGGGATTGTGCATTTACCATTAAAGTTCATGCTGAAAATCAGTCCTATTTTCCTATTTATTATGCTGGCGCTACTCTACGCTACGCATATTCCAGGATTGGGGACTACAAGAAATGCGGCGACAAGATGGCTATCAGTGGGGTCAAGTTCATTTTTGCTGCAACCATCGGAGTTAATTAAGCCCTTTTTGATTTTGCAAGCGGCTCAATTATTTGGTAACTGGAATCGCACTCATTGGAAAACTAGGACTTTTTGGCTGGTGATCTTCCTGTTGGTTTTAGGTGGTATTTTGATGCAGCCTAGTTTGAGCGTAACAGCGCTTTGTGGCATTACATTGTGGTTAATTGCGTTAGGTGCAGGATTGCCAAGTCTTCAGATGTTTGGCACTGCTGCTTTAGGGACTTGTGTTGCTGTGGCAAGTGTGACTTTCCGTGAATATCAAAGACGACGGATTATGTCCTTTCTCGATCCTTGGCAAGATCAAGCGGGAGATGGCTATCAGTTGACTCAAAGTTTAATGGCAATCGGTTCTGGCGGTCTGTGGGGGACTGGCTTTGGACTATCGCAACAAAAGCTATTTTTGCCAATTCAATATACGGACTTTATTTTTGCGGTTTTTGCAGAGGAGTTTGGCTTGTTTGGCGGTATTTGTTTGCTGTTGCTGGTGATGATTTATGGCACGATTGGGCTATCGGTAACTTATAAGTGCAAAGATCCCGTTACTCGCTTAATTGCCCTTGGTTCGACATCTTTGATTGTGGTGCAAGCGATTTTAAATGTGGGCGTGGCAACGGGTGTGTTACCAACTACAGGGTTGCCTTTTCCTTTCCTGAGTTATGGTGGTAGTACTACCCTATCTTGTCTATTCATTGCGGGTTTATTAATTCGCTCTGCTAGAGAAATGTCTACGGCGGAGGTGATTCCCTTTACTAGAGGTAAGGGCGGTAATGATCTCAATACTAAACGACAGGATAAGCTCGGTACAAGGAGGCAGTTCTCATGAATGGAGCAGACCCTCAATAATTCAGAAAGGCGGCGCAATGCGCCGCCTTTCTGATCGCTATACAATATTTGTCTGAATGCTACTTTAGCCACCTTAATTGATGTCTCAACCCGATCTGAATTCGACTGCTGGCTATTTAACAGTTTTGCGTAATCGTCAATTTTTAGCACTGTGGATCGCGCAAATCCTGTCGCAACTGGTCGATAAAATTGTGCTGATCTTGCTAATTGCGATCGCTGTTTCTAGTGATTACAAAGATTATCCTGTCCCTGTGAATACCCGTGAGTCATTGATCATGATTGCCATGACTTTGCCTGCGGTATTTTTAGGCTCGATCGCAGGAATTTTTGTGGATTGGCATCCTAAACGTGAGGTGATGATTTTATGCAACTTTCTACGGGGGGCTTGTATTTTTGTGATTCCCTTTCTGCCCCATTCGCTGATGGTGCTTTTGTTAATCACTTTTATCATTTCTACCCTCACTAACTTTTTTGCCCCTGCTGAGCAGTCGGCAATTCCCTTGATCGTGCCGAAGTCCGATCTATTGCCAGCCAATGCTCTATTCACGATTACGATGGTGGGTTCGTTAATTGTGGGCTTTGCGATCGGTTCACCATTGCTCACATGGACGATGCATCTTGTTCCTAGTGCTAGGGAATATAGCCGTGAACTTTTGCTTGGTTCTGTCTATGTTTTGTCGGGACTCATTTTATTTATATTGCCCAAGGATGAAATTATTGAGCCGAAAAAAGAAGGGGTGGGAATTTGGTCAGATTTAAAGGATGGTTTTAAATATGTCAAGCATCATCATTTGATTGGTGGAGCGATGATCCAGCTAACTCTGCTCTATGCGGTGTTAGGAACCATGCAAAAACTATCCCTCAATTTGGCTGAGGTGGTCACAAATAATCGCGATGACTTTGGGTTTTTTATTGCTTCGGTAGGTGTTGGCTTAGCGATCGGTGCATTTATTTTGGGGCAATTTGGCGATCGCTTTGCCCATCGACCCTTGCCCTTTGTGGGTTTTATCGGGATGGCGATCGGGCTATTGATGTTTGCTTTTGTATCTAATTTATGGGTGGGCTTAGCAGTTGGGGGCTTTATTGGTATTCATGGGGCAATGATTGCGATTCCTATGCAAACGGCAATCCAAGAACATACGCCCGAAAATATGCGGGGCAAAGTATTTGGTTTATTGAACAATGGCGAAAATATTGCGGCGAGTTTACCCCTTGCCCTAATTGCGATCGCCCTTGATATTTCCACCAGTACATTTGGGGGGCGAGAGAAGGGATTTTTGGGGTTTCAGATCGTTTTAGTTGCCTTTAGTGTGACTGTGCTTACTCTTGGGACATGGGCTTGGAATCGCACTAAAAAAGCATTACAAAAAGTCCTATAAACAAAAAAGGGCGCTCAGCGCCCTTTTTGATTTACTTAGCGACCGCCTCTTGGACGATTTGCGCTAGTTCACCGCGATTATTGAGTTCCATCACGATGTCACAGCCACCGATAAACTCGCCATCAATATAAACTTGAGGGAAAGTTGGCCAACTGGAAAATTCCTTCAGCCCTTGGCGCAAATCGTTATCTTCCAAAATGTTGGCAGATTCATAGGGTTGTCCCAAGGCATTAAATACTTGGACAACTGCTGCAGAGAATCCACATTGGGGCTGTTGAGGTGTGCCTTTGATGTAGAGGAAGATTTTGTTGTTTTGGATCTGGCTTTCAATTTTAGTTTGCAAAATAGGGCTAATCATATTAATGGGATTAAGTTTGATGTTAATTAATGTACTACTGTTACTATAGCAACCTCCAAAAATATAGAGATGTATTGTATTTCTTATTTTTGATTAAACATCATGCTTTGCACGCCAAACTGGGTAATCAGATCTAGGTGTTCTTAGGCATTCCTCGACGACTTCGGCAACATTACGCCATGTAATGTCATCTCGTTGCAGTAGTTCTCGTAGTTGCACTAAAGTATCTTCGAGTTCTAGATTAAACTTCTCAAAAGGTAATGGTGATAAAGCTCTCTCAGGGGCTTGAATTACTTTTACCAAAGCCTCTTTGACGATACTGATAATTTGATTGGTCATCTCCGACTTGACTCGTTGGCGCAAGTTTTGTAAGCCACGCCGACTAGTGGCATACATGGGAGGTAGTCGATTGAGTACGTAAGCTGATACGTCATCAATACTAATTTTTTTCTGTACTGTTTCATCAAGACGTTGGACACGACGCTCAACGATCGCTGCTACCAAACTTTCGAGAATATTGCTATACCGATATACGGTTCCTGACATATAAGACTCGAAGTCTCTAATTTCGGCTGAGATATCTTGATCCGTTTTAGTAGATTTTGCTTTATTCGATGAACTATTACTTAATAGGTTAGGTGTTGTGCGCCGCCGAACTGCATAGCTACGCGCTAATAGGGAATTACGGCGATCTAAGCTGATATATGTCCCACCAGATAAACTCTGGTAATAACCAGCGTCTAAGGCATCTCTCACAATATCAGGAACATCTTTCCATTTGAGATAGTCCTTATTAAATAATTTTCTTAATTTAAATAGCGATCGCGCTTGACTGATGAGTTCATGAGCGGGTATCGGGTCATTTTGCCTTAAGACATCGCTTTGCGTACTAAGAAATCCATTACGGACAGTCTTAGTAATGGCTGCCCCTAATTCCTGTTGAGCTTTTTTTCGTTGTTGTACCCAGCCGCGCTGAGTAGTTGCGTACATTGGCGGTAAGCGATTTAGGGTATATGCAATTACTTCGCTGAGATCGACACGTTTTTTTACATCAGCACCGAGTCGTTTGTATTGTGCTTCTGCTTCTTCGATAACTAGCTCTTCTAGGGCATTTCTACAACTACTCATATGAGACCCTTTTGTTTGGAGGATTAAATATGCTAGGAATTAGCTTAATCTAACCCTATAAAGCCTTAAATATTAGCATAAAAATTTATTTTCGTATTATAACTATTACCGCTAAAACTAAGGTTGGCATTTTATAGCAGTAGCCAGTAAAAATAAAAACCAGAAGAGAGTTACGGCGCTTCGCGCCGCAACTCTCTTCTGGTTTACTTGACTATAGCTATACATAGGTCTTTATCTATTTTAAGTATCTGGGAATAATAAAAAGACAGAAGAGCAAAAGCCACAGGCTTTTGCTCTTCTGTCTTTTTATTTAAGTAATGTGAAGTAAAGTAAATAACCAATTTTTTGGGTGAAGCGGAGCTGCACCCAAAAAATCGAGTTCTTTATTAAACCTTAGAATCCTAAAAATCGTTAATTACGGTATCTGGGATGGTTGTTTTGGATAAACCTGCGATCGCTCTAAGATTTTGACAACGAATTAATTCTGTAAATTCGGGTGTATTGCGTCCAATTAAACGAGCAAATGCAGGAATAGCTTCTAATAATGCTTTAGCTGCTTCTTCCTCTCGATAACCACGTTTCTGGGCAACTTCGAGCGCCTCATTATCAGCCTCTACTCGCACTTGAGAGCTTTTGTTACTCCGTAAAATCTGATTGATGCCAATTGTCCCTAGTAACAAGGCGATCGCGATGCCTGTAGCATCTCCCTGCACTACTTCGACAATCCCACCTACTATAGAGACTGCGGCAATACCTTGATATGTACCTATTTGCAGCCATTTAGTTTTTTGTCGCCAGCTAATCTCATGCAAAAACAATAAATCGCGCTGAGGCTCAGGCAATTGTCTCCATAGACGAAAATTGATATTGATTTGAGTTCCTTTTTGCCAAGGTAAAATGGCTAGGCTAGAGAGTGGCTCAGATTGCTCAGGCTTGGATTTAATTGCTGTACATATCCGCCAAGACGCAGGCATCAAATCTCGCAAACGAGCAATTTCTTCGTTAATGTTCATAATACAATTGAGCTTCCTCCTTCAACTTCGCAACCCATGAGCAATATTTTAACCATCGCCGATGCTGAGCGTATTCTGTGGGAACTAAGCGACTTAGATCCAGAAACAGCGACTTCAGAGCGTCGATCGCAAATTCGCGAAGCCTTAGATTATTTAACTAAACAAGCCGATTATCACATTTTTGGGATCTGTGCTGATACCACCCAAGAAGCCTTGCAATCTTTGCAAAGCTATGCAGAGCATTTTCGCTATGAGTTACCCGAAAATAATGACTTAACAGAAATCGCTGATGGTGTATATCTCAAATACAATCCCCGTAGCCGTCGCTATCATATTGATAACTACAAAGGTACTTATCGTGGCGTATTGCTTTCTTTGCACACCGATTTTACCGATGGCTATAGCGGTACTCACGGACATTTTCCGTTAGATCTCTTTTAATAAAGAAAGCGGCGCAACGCGCCGCTTTCTTTATTAAAAATTTGTTAGAAAACTTCCTGTGTAAAAGTGCCATGCAATCCATAGGGGACATGATGCTTTAAATGCAAAGTCGCTACAGGTTTACCAGAAATATTCTGAGCATCAAGAATCACTAGATCTGAACGGTTGTGTTCAGCATTAAAAATTAAAGTCAATACCCATCCATCGTCTTCCGCGCTAGTTGCACTGCGATCGCGGGGCACAAAAATTGGCTCACTAATAAAACCGCGTGGTGCAAAGCTATGGAATTCTTGCTTGCCAGTGGTCATATCGATTTTAGCGATCGCCTGCAAAGGTGCATTACCTGATTCCTTGGCGATCGCCCCGATATAGGTATAGCGATATTCTTGCCCCATACAACGGGGATGTACCACAGGAAATTCGCAAGAACGCTCTAAGATTAATTCCCGTTGTACCGTGCCAAGCTTAGGATTAATCGTAAAGCGCCATAGTTGACCTGCTACAACCTGATCAAAATTAACGTCTCGAAAATCGGTATTTGGTTCCAACTTGGGGTAATCGGGATAGCATACTGAATCCACAATAATTTCATCATCCTGTTCATAGGCATTGCAGTGATGAAATACAAAACAAGGATCGGTTTCTAAGGTTTGCAAGTTGCCTTGGCGATCGATCAGCAAGAATTGACTAGGTGTATTAGGCTTTAACTCAATACATTCTCCTGCGGTTGCTAATCCCAAAATAAAGGGCAAAGGCTTAAAGGATACAGGATTCTGCATGAAAATCCGATAATTTGGTGTATAGGCAAAATCATGCAAGAAACAAAAGCCCGACACCTCTACCTGAGATTCTGTAGATAATTCACCGTGATCGCTTACCCGATAAATCGAAATTTTAGACTTCGGTCCTGGTTGCACCCCAAATCCCCATAGCTCCCCTGTGCGATCATCTTTGCGAGGATGTGCGGTAAAAACCTCCCTTGCCCCTAACTTACCGCCAAAATTTTCTAACCCTACTGTGTCTAAATTTTTAGGATTGAGAGAGTAAGGATGTGCTGCTTCCCATAAAGCTAGTAACTTACCGCCCTGATAAACCACATTGGTATTAGCGACATTTTTATTCCGCAAATCAAAAATATTGCTCAGCCATCCCCCAGCCTTTTGCGTTCCAAATACGCCCCTATATAAAATTTTCCCTGCTTTCTGCTCTGCTAAAAACTCAGGGGTTTTCACAAATTGATTTGTAAAATGTGCCTTGCCATCTTTAAAAGCGATCGCGCAGATCATCCCATCGCCATCAAAAGGATGCCCATACTTCTGACCATTAATATCCAGTTGTCCAGGACCATTCCGAAATAAAGTACCTTCAAGCTCTAAAGGTATTTGCCCTTCGATTTCATCAATCCAATAGGCTTGCTCAGTTTTTAGAGACTCATATCCCTTTAGCCAGTCTTGACGCGAAAATGTAGGAGATGCCGCCTGAACCATAAATTTTTATAAGTAACTAAAAAATAGCTTTTTAGCTATTGTAACAATTTCGTCACAATTGTGATCCTCTAGCCTCTATGTAGATAGGCATAAGTTGTTACACTACAGCCTGTTTTTAGAGCTTGTATGAACAAACCCAATCAATGGTTGCATCGCAATCATTGATTGGGTTTGTTTGAAGAAAGCGTACATGCTGTAGGGCATCAGACTATTGTGTCAGTGCCCCCTATCTAAACATTCACGAATTGGTGGGTGGTTTAGAAATTTCCTTTAGCGATCGCCCCATTTCTTGCTCTGTTTCACTCAAAGACCATCGGTAAGACACCTCAATCCCGTGATATTCGCAGATATCCTCAACCTGCTTCTGTAAAGCAAAAGCCTTGCGTAAATTGATAATCGCTGCTTGCAAATGTTCTCTAGAGACATTTAGCTTTGCCCCTAAATGGGGATGCTTCATCTCGTTGTGTAGTGCAGGCAAGGTCTGACGCTCTAGCAACTGAAGCAAAAGTTCATAGTGGATATGAGATGGGACAGGAAGTGAACTCACAGATACCTCGATCAATGCAAAACCAAAATTAAAACTTGATAAAACTTGAATGTATATTTAGTTGGGATTTGAGGAGCTACTATACCAAGTCTCTCAGAAACTATTTGAAAGGCTTCGCGTCAAGCTCGACATCATAAGAATGAAATAACAAAACTCACAATAAATTGTAGAGGATAAATTAGTATGTTGCCTTTAATGAGATTCTCCAAGATATCCATGGGAATTACATTGCTGTTCACCTTGGGCTTACCACAAATTCTCTCATCCTTTGAACCAGCGATCGCCCAAACTATTAACACATCTAGTCCCAACACGCTGCAACTGGCTCAAGCCAATCAAGTCATCTTCGTTGCTCCTAATGGTTTAGATACTAATTCAGGAGCCTCTGCTAATCAACCATTGCGATCAATCACTGCTGCCATCAAAAAAAATCTAGGAGTTGGCACAATTATTCAACTTGCTGACGGCAAATATACGACCGAAACAGGCGAACAATTTCCTATCAAGCTTCCTACAGGAGTAATCCTCCGTGGCAATCCTAGCAATCAAGGCAAAGACATCATCATTTCAGGTGGTGGACGTTTCATTAGCCCCACATTCGCCCGCCAAGATATTGCGATACTAGCTAGTGATAACTCTCGTATTGAAGGTGTCACCATTACCAATGCCAATACAAGGGGCTATGGACTTTGGGTTGAATCTGCCAAAAATGTCACTATTACCAACAACACATTTGTAAAATCAAATCACGATGGCGTTTTTTTGACAGGTAGTGCTACTGCTGACGTTATTAGCAACATCTTCATCCAAAATGGGGCAAATGGTATTTCAGTGTTGGGTACAAGCTCAGGAAAGGTTCAGAGTAATACTTTCTATAACACTGGCTTTGGCTTAGCGATCGGTCAAAAATCTCAAGTAGTAGTCCTCGCTAACCGCATTATCAATAATCGTGGTGGCATTGTTGTTTCTAATCTCTCAACCCCAACTTTTCGCAATAACCTAATTGCCAACAACCAAGAAAATGGTTTAGTAGTTCTCAAAGACCGTAAAGGGCAGCCCATAGTAGATCTCGGCACAAATACTAGCCTTGGTCAAAATATTTTTCAAAACAATAAACAATTTGATATCAACAATGCATCTGGAGTAAAGCTAATTGCGATCGGTAATCAAGCTGATCCTAAACGCACTCAAGGAGCGATCGAGCTGGTTGTCCCCAAAACTCCACTAACTTCCCCAGTTACTCCTGATCCAGTTATACCCGTTGAGCCACCGAAAACCTTGCCCCCATCGACTACTAAGACCCCAGTCCCATCTCCAAACACTAAACCATCCCAACCACCAGCCATAAAACCAACTACACCGCAAACAAACAAGCCTCCAACGCCTGCCGCCCCAGCCATAAAACCAACTACACCACAAACAACTAAGCCATTGCCCACAGCAAATCCCGTAAATGCTGCTCCGTCTAAAAGTAAATAAGTTTTTTGCTTGATGTCTAGAAACTTATTTTCAAAACATGACGCAGATGCTAAGTCCACATCGATATTTAAGAATATTCAAAAAAATAATCCCTTCAACATCTTATGTAGTGGGATATTTGGGAGCTTATTAAAAAGGATGCGAAAACAAATTTAGAAAAGCAGTTGACAAAGGAATGGAAGGTAGATATATTAGTAAAGCGCTGAAGGGAGTCAAAGCGAAAGCGAGGCAACCTGAACTGAAAGGAGAGGCGCGAGAACCTAGACAAAAGAATAGTTTGAAAGCTTTGTTAAACCAATAAACCTCGTCAAGAGAATAAAGAGACTGGATTATTGAAAGATAACCAGCTATCCGACAGGATAAGCGAAAAGCAAAAAAAAGTCAAACCCATCCGAAAGGAAAAAAGCTTTATGTGAGTAGGAAGGAATTCTGAAAGGATGAAGACACCATGGAGAGTTTGATCCTGGCTCAGGATGAACGCTGGCGGTATGCTTAACACATGCAAGTCGAACGGGTACTTCGGTACTAGTGGCGGACGGGTGAGTAACGCGTAAGAATCTACCTACAGACTCGGGACAACAGTTGGAAACGACTGCTAATACCGGATATGCCTTCGGGTGAAAGATTTATCATCTGTAGATGAGCTTGCGTCCGATTAGCTAGATGGAGTGGTAACGGCACACCATGGCGACGATCGGTAACTGGTCTGAGAGGATGACCAGTCACACTGGGACTGAGACACGGCCCAGACTCCTACGGGAGGCAGCAGTGGGGAATTTTCCGCAATGGGCGAAAGCCTGACGGAGCAATACCGCGTGAGGGACGAAGGTCTGTGGATTGTAAACCTCTTTTGTTAGGGAAGATAATGACGGTACCTAACGAATAAGCATCGGCTAACTCCGTGCCAGCAGCCGCGGTAAGACGGAGGATGCAAGCGTTATCCGGAATTATTGGGCGTAAAGCGTACGTAGGCGGTTTTGTAAGTCTGTTGTCAAAGCCCGAGGCTTAACCTTGGAAAGGCAATGGAAACTGTAAGACTAGAGAGAGATAGGGGCAGGAGGAATTCCAGGTGTAGCGGTGAAATGCGTAGATATCTGGAAGAACACCAGTGGCGAAAGCGTCCTGCTGGATCTCAACTGACGCTGAAGTACGAAAGCTAGGGGAGCGAATGGGATTAGATACCCCAGTAGTCCTAGCCGTAAACGATGGGTACTAGGTGTTGGCCGTATCGACCCGGTCAGTGCCGTAGCTAACGCGTTAAGTACCCCGCCTGGGGAGTACGGTCGCAAGATTGAAACTCAAAGGAATTGACGGGGGCCCGCACAAGCGGTGGAGTATGTGGTTTAATTCGATGCAACGCGAAGAACCTTACCAAGGCTTGACATGTCGCGAATCCT